>CAZLCF010000230.1:0-5092 GCA_964557905.1 uncultured Rikenellaceae bacterium
AGGATAATCATATAGTATATGCGGGGGGTATTGAACAGGCTATAAAAAAAACCAGGGAGTATCTTAAGAGAAACAACAGGAAGCTGAAAATTGAAATCGAAGCACGGAACCTTGACGATGTAAAAAAGATCCTGGCGGTCGGAGGAGTCAACCGCATCATGCTTGACAACTTCAGCATTGAGGATACCCGCACCGCGGTACAGCTTATCGGGGACAGGTACGAAACAGAATCATCAGGCGGGATCACATACGAAACTGTAAGGGCTTATGCAGAATGCGGCGTTGATTTTATATCCGTGGGTGCCCTGACGCATCATATTAAAAGCCTCGATATGAGCCTAAAAGCCGTCTAACCTATGCAATTTTTTAAAGGGATAAACGGGAAGGAAAGGCGCAGAAGACTGAATCTTCCCGGCTTTGGCGGCGTCCCTATGAGCCATGTTTTCAGATTTGTCGTAAAGGGCTTCCGGAAAGGAGTCCTGGTGACCAGGGCTTCCTCCATTGCTTTTAACCTGCTCATGGCTTTGCTTCCTGCCTCTATCTTTCTCTTTACTCTCATCCCTTTTATCCCGATACCAAATTTCCAGAATGAGCTCATTGAGCTGTTTGAGAACATGCTTCCACTCAATGCATTCAATTTTCTCGAAACGACCCTCATAGACATTGTCACAAATAAAAGCGGAGGACTTCTTCTTACGATGTTCATTGCTACAATAGTTTTTTCTACAAATGGCATTCATGCAATTATTCATGCCTTTGTGGTATCCGCACACACTTTTCAATCCAGGTCATGGATACATCAGAGGAAGATTTCGATAGTTCTTCTTTTTATTGTTGTAATGATGATCGCCCTGGCAGGTTTCCTTGTCATCTTCGGGAAAATGGTTGTCAACTACCTTGTTGAGATAGACATTCTTGAGAGGAGCCTGGTTATCAGTATAATTGTCCTTATTAAATGGATATTGGTTATCCTGCTGCTTTTCCTGGCCATCTCATTTCTTTATTACCTCGCCCCTGCCAGGAGACATGATTTCAGATTCATATCGCCGGGGTCATCCCTTGCCACAATACTTTTTATAGTGACGTCCCTGGGATTCTCTGCCTATGTGAATAATTTCGGGCAGTATAACAAGCTTTACGGATGGATAGGTACCCTGATGGTCATTCTCATCTGGCTCTACCTTAACTCAATAGCCTTGCTTATAGGTTTTGAGCTGAATGTAAGTATTAAAGATGCACGGGAGGAGGATGAGGAAAAGAACCGTACCATCAGCTGCAATGAAGAAACCGTCTGACCAGGTTAGTTGTGTCGGGAGAATTTGCATCCTTTATCTCATCTGCCGGATAATGTCTATTGACTTTTTGACAGATTTTTGATTATTTTTGGAGCAGCTAAAATGCTGCCGATGAACAGATGGATAAAATTCGTCCTTTTGCTTTTCCTTATCGGATGCAAAGGAGAAGAGGATAATTCGTATCTCACACCTGAAAAAGCACGTGAATATTTCAGTAAAATTGAGGAGGCGTGCAACAGGGACAATGGCAAACTCTGGGGAAAAAATCTCTATGGCCCGTTGATGCTCGTTGACCGGACAACAAGGAAAATCACTGCAAACCAGCCTGACAGCGAAGGAATCCTGAAGGAAAAAGATGGCATCTACACAGGCATATACCCGAAAGAGCTGATAATAAACAATATTCCTGTTACATTCGGAGGTACTCTTTTTTCCCTGGTTCCTCTGCCCGGTGAAGAGGACGGATTCAGGATTATTACACGCTCAATTCATAGCCTTTTTCATTGCTTCCAGGAGTCAGCAGGTTACACGTCATCCAGTTTCAATATCAGTATCATGGACGAAAAGAATGCCAGGCTCTGGATCAAGCTTGAATGGAAAGCCCTCCGTAAAGCGATTAATGCCAGAGGGGCAGAAAAAAATCTTGCAATAAGAGATGCATTGATCTTCAAAGGATCCAACCGCGAGAGCTATGAAAATTATGCCGCTGATGAGACCAGGTTTGAGAATTATGAAGGGCTCGCTACCTTTACCTATATCATGCTTTCTACGGATTCTCCCGAAGAATTCAAGATCAGGTTGTTCGAATACCTCGACCGTATTTATTCATTCTCTTCCTATTCAAGGTCGTATGGATTTATTCATGGCGCATTATATGCCACCCTGCTCTATCAGAAAGGATTTGATTTTTCAACGCTCCGTTCTGAAAATACAGATCTGGGAGATATCGTAGAAGAGCTTTATCAGATCAGGCTTCCTGACGTATGCCGCGATGTAGCAGGAAGTCTTGCCCTGAATTATGACGTTGATAATATTATGGAAGAGGAAACCAAAAGAGACAGGGAAATAAGGGAAAGGATCCAAAGGCAGACAGGTACTTTTATCGAAAAGCCGGTAGTTTTCCTTGAACTTGAAAGTCCATATTTTGATTTTGAGCCTGAAGATATTCACCCCATGGACACACTCGGTACAATATACAGTAAAATACGGGTTTCTGATAACTGGGGTAAGCTGACCGTTGATAAGGGAGGCTGCCTTGTATCAAATAATTTCAGATATCTCCGCATTTCAGCCAAAGGATTCAAAGAGGATAAAAACCGTATTGAAGGTGAAGGCTGGCACCTGATCCTGAATAATGACTGGGAACTCGTACAGGTCGATCAGAATTATTTCGTTAGGAAGCGAACGCTATAAGAGATGTCTGAATGTCTTGTAGTTTTCTGACTTTATGAACTTTATGGACTTTTGACTTTACTAACTTTCCAACTCCTTCTTCCTCTCCTTAAGTGATTTGATTTTCGACTCCGTATCACTTTTCTTCTTCTTTTCCATTTCAAGTACATTAGCGGGAGCATTCTGAACAAAGCGTTCATTATCAAGCTTTTTCATGACTGAAGCAAGAAATCCCCTGTAATAATCAAGGTCTTCCCTTATCTTCCTTAACTCTCCTATTTTATCCACCTTATCACCAAGGGGTATAAAAAATTCTGTGGTATGTATCATGAATGAAATGGCTTCCCGGGGCTTCCTATCAATAAATTTTATGTCGGATAGATTGCATAGCCTGACAAGTACAGGCAGGAATTCCTGGCCAAAACTTTTTCTGTCAGCTTTTATACAAAGAATAAGCTTTTCCTTATTGGACAGGTCTTTCTCTTTTCTGACAGTCCTTATGCTGCTGACGGTCTCTTTTATCATTTCGAACCGGCTTATCACCTCTTTTTTGCATCTTTTTGATACAGGCATCCTGCTGATCATCAGACTCTCTCCCTCCTGTCTGTCGGCCAGCACCTGCCATATCTCTTCCGTGATGAACGGCATGAAAGGATGCAGGAGCCTGAGAAGATTGTCGAAGAAACCGATAGTTGCCTCAAGTGTCTTCTTATCGATAGGTTTTTCAAACTCAGGCTTTATTATTTCAAGGTACCATCCTGAAAACTCATCCCAGAAGAGCTTATAAACCGTCATCAGTGCCTCTGAAATGCGGAATCTCCTGAAGTTCAGGTCAATTTCAGCAGTTGCTTTTTTCAGAACCTCATTCATCCATGAAACAGCAACCTTTGAGGATTCCGGCTGACCTATCCTTTCATTAACCTTCCATCCCTTTACCAGCCTGAAGGCATTCCATATCTTGTTCGCAAAATTGCGTCCCTGTTCCGGCAGAGAATCATCATAAAGAAGGTCATTGCCCGCTGGTGAACATAAAAGCATCCCAACCCTGACCCCGTCTGCTCCATACTTGTCAATAAGCTCAAGAGGTTCGGGTGAATTGCCCAGGGATTTCGACATTTTTCTTCTTTGCTGGTCACGGACAAGGCCTGTAAGGTATACATTGTCAAACGGTTTCTGCTCCCTGAATTCATAACCGGCAATGATCATCCTGGCGACCCAGAAGAAAAGTATTTCAGGGGCGGTGATCAGGTCATTTGTCGGGTAATAATATTTCAGGTCAGGGTTGTCAGGCTTATTTATACCATCAAATGATGTTATCGGCCAGAGCCATGAGGAGAACCATGTATCAAGCACATCTTCATCCTGCCTGAGATCTTTTTCCCTGAGAGATTTTTTACCGCTTTTTTCTCTTGCCAGCTGCAGTGCTTCGGAGATGTTCTCAGCAACAACAAATTGATTATTATCATAATACCAGGCCGGTATCCTGTGTCCCCACCAAAGCTGACGGCTTATGCACCAGTCATGTACATTCTCCATCCAGTGGCGGTAAAGGTTTTTGAATTTTGAAGGGTGAAGACGGACTTCTCCATTCATGACCGCATCGAGTGCGGGACGCGAGATCTTCTCCATTTTCACGAACCATTGCATGGAAAGCTTTGGCTCAATTATGGCATGGGTCCGTTCAGAACGGCCTATCTTATTATTATACGGAATAACCTTTACAAGGTTTCCTGTCCGCTTCAATTCTTTTTCAGCAAGGTCTTTTGCCGTAAACCTGTCGATCCCGACGAACATCTTTGCCTGTGAACTGATAGTGCCGTCATCATTAAATATATCTATTGAAGGAAGCTTATGCTTCTGACCTATCACGTAGTCGTTAACATCATGCGCCGGAGTGATCTTCAGGCAGCCAGTTCCGAACTCCATATCAACATATTCATCAAAAATGAAAGGGACTTCCCTGTTTGCCATCGGAACAATGACTTTCTTTCCCTTGAGATGCTGATATCTTTTGTCGTTCGGGTTAGCACATACTGCGGTATCCCCAAGTATAGTCTCTGGACGTGTTGTCGCTATTGTTATATAATCGTTCCAGCCAGCGATTTTATATCTTACATAATAGAGTTTTGACTGTTCCTCGGTAAAATAGACCTCTTCGTCCGAAACGGCTGTTCTTGCCTGGGGATCCCAGTTAACCATACGGACTCCCCGGTATATTAATCCCTTGTTATAAAGATCCACAAACACCTTAATAACAGAATCATATCTCTTTTTATCCATGGTGAAGAGAGTCCTGTCCCAGTCGCATGATGCTCCCAGCCTTTTAAGCTGCTCGAGGATTATACCGCCATGTTTATTGGTCCATTCCCATGCATGTTCAAGGAATTTCTCCCGTGAAATTTTTC
>CAZLCF010000231.1:0-5045 GCA_964557905.1 uncultured Rikenellaceae bacterium
TGTCCTGGTTGAAAAAAGAACTTCAGGCTGAACAAATAATTTTTAAATACTAACTCTTCCAAAGACTCCTCCATGGAAACCAAAATTCATGCCCTCCAGTTTTTCAATAGTATAGGTAGTCGTACCTGAAGTAGCCTGCTTGATACCTTCCATTGTCATTGAGGTGGTGCTGACTCCTGCTTTCAATCCGAATTTAAGCTGTGATAAAGCTGGAAGTGTTAATAATGCGGCTATTACAATAATCAGTAATTTTTTCATAATAAGAATTTTAAGTTAAACCAAATAAGTTAATTGGAAAGAATAATTATGAGCACATCCGATATATAACGATGAAATCATTAAAAAGGTTGCAGTTTCCGCCGGTTTTTCTTGCATATTTCGGGAAAATAACGTTTAAAAAGCCCCTTTTATTTTATTTCAAGCTGAGAAAAAATGACCTTTTTCATCTCCTGAAATTCCTTATTATCATATAATCTTGTCAGGAATATGATCTTACGATTCCGGTCAATGATTACATTCCGGGTCACTCCGGTCTCCTTATTGGCATAAAGTCCGAAGATATCTGCTCCCGGGTCAAGAGCAAGCATATAGGAGTCAAAGTCTGCATAACGCAGTCAGTTAAAAAACGTTAAGCAGGAAAGAGATAAGTGGTATAATTGATTTAATAATTACCTTAGGGTGTCCAAAAAGAATGTTTAAAAGTCTGCAGAAATGAGAAAAAATCTCTTTTTAATGATTTTAGCAGGTTTCCTGGTCTGTCAGGTCAGTCCCGGTCAGGAAACGCCTGTTGAAAAAGGGCTCAGTGCCATTTCACCCGATGTGATCAAAGCACAGATGGGTTTTCTTGCCTCAGACTGGACTGGAGGAAGGGAAGCCGGTGAAAAAGGGGAATACATGGCAGGTGATTTTATTGCCAGCCTGTTACAACTATATGGCGTCAAACCTGGTGGCGATTATCCCAGGATAAGAGGCTTCTCCCCTGCTCCTCAGGGAACCCAAAGAACTTATTTCCAGAACTTTACTCTTATCAAGACTTTTCCCGGTGAGGAACAGGTACTAAAAATGAAGACCGCTGAAGGAACGGCAGTCAAGACAGTATCTTTTGAAAAAAATATAGACTTCACTATAAGATCCATGGATCAGAGCATTGAGATTGAAGCACCTGTGGTTTTTGCTGGCTATGGATTTAAAAATGACAAGCTTAAATACAACGATTTTAATAATCTCGATATAAAAGGCAAGTTCATCCTGAAAATTTCCGGTATGCCAGGATTTGCCAGGGATAAGCTTACATCGCAGGAATTGTCAGTCTCTTCAAGCGATACGGAAAATATGTTAAGAAATATGGGCATAGCAGGTATTATTGAGTTTAATCCCGGTTCAAACACAATCGGATTTCAACCCGGACCCGATTTCCTGAATATGTCTCCATCAGAAGGAAGACAGCGTACCGGCAGACCATATGCGAACTATTCTATTGCGGGTAAAACGAATCCCGAGAATCTCATCAGGATAATAGTATCGGCCAAAACAGCCAATGAAATTCTAAAAGGAACCGGCATAGTAATCGATGATTACATAAAAAAGGCTGAGTCGGGTAAGCCTGGTGCAATTCCAGCCGTGAACTCAAAGACCATTCTTATTAAATCGGATGTTAATACGACGGCAGTACAGGTAAGAAATGTGATCGGAATAGTTGAAGGAAATGATCCTGATCAGGTAATTGTTCTGGGAGCACATTATGATCATGAAGGTATGGCAGACGGCTATATATGGAACGGAGCTGATGATAATGCATCAGGAACTGTCGGAGTGCTGACAGTGGCAAAAGCCATCATGGAGACCGGAATGAAACCTGAAAAAACCATAATTTTTGCATTGTGGACATCTGAAGAAAAGGGACTGCTGGGATCGCGCTATTATGTTGATAATCTCCCTTATCCTTTAAAAGACCTTCGTCTGAATGTAAACTTTGACATGATCTCCAGATATGTATCGGATGAAGAACCCAATAAGGTAACGATGACATATACAAGTACCTGCCCCGGATTTAAAGAGCTTACTGAAGGAAACATAAAGAAATATGGCATAAACCTGGATGTAATTTATGAACCTTCGGATGATCCTCCGGGTGGAAGCGATCACAGATCGTTTGTGAAAGTCGGAGTGCCGATCATGAGATTCAAACTTGGATTCCGAGAAGAGTACCATACACCGGCCGATGAGATTGAAACACTCAACTGGGATATTATGGAAAAGATAATAAAAATCAATTTTACTGATGTATGGGAGCTTGCAAACAGTTCCTGGTAATTTTTCCGTTAAAAATATTAAATATGACCTCGCAGGATGGTTTTAATGTTATTACCATTATTTTTATAAAATAAAACTCAATAGTTATATGAAATTAATTATCTGTCTTTTCCAGATATGCATTCTGACAGGACTATCTCAGACAATACAGGCTCAGGTGAGCTCTAATAACGGCAAACTGCACATTATAATCATCGGTGCCCACCCGGATGATCCTGATAAAGTTGGCGGAACAGCTTATAAATGGGCGCAGCTTGGCCACGATGTGCTTATGGTCTCTCTGACCAATGGTGACGCGGGTCATCAGTCGCTTAAGCCAAAGAAACTGGCTCTAGTAAGACGTGAAGAAGCACGAAGAGCCGGAGAGGTAATAGGAGTACGCTATATAACCCTTGATAACCATGATGGGCAGCTGATGCCGACATATGAGAACAGGTTGCAGGTTATAAGATTGATCAGGGAGCAGAAGGCTGATCTTGTTATCTTTCCCAGACCATACGATTATCATCCCGATCACAGGTACACAGGCACATTGGTTCTCGATGCAGCTTATATGGTTACAGTACCCAAAATACTTCCGGAGGTTCGTTATCTGGACAAAAACCCTGTATTCCTTTATATGAGCGATGAGTTTATCCATCCCGAACCATTTATTCCCGATGTAGCTGTAGCTGTTGATGATGTAATTGAAAAGAAGCTGGATATGTATCATCAGCATACTTCACAGATGTATGAATGGCTGCCCTTTAACAGGGGGGAGCTTGATCAGGTCCCTGCGACGGATGCAGAAAGAAGAGCATGGCTTGGCAAAACCAGGATGATGAGATCAGATGCCGATCCTTACAGGGATAAACTGATAGAAATCTATGGAAATGAAACAGGCAATAAGATCAGGTATTGTGAAGCATTCCAGGATTCCGGTTATGGTTCTCCTCTTACAAAGGAAAACATCATCTACTATTTTCCATTCCTGAAAACAAAATAATCTTCACATCTCAAATTACTGATAATCAAGATACTGGTTGTTCTGTTTCAGTTCAATGAAATCATCTCCGGTTTCCCTGTAGCCATATTCAAAACAATACTGGTATTTCTGACCATTTGATGTTTCGATGATATGCGTAAAGAAGCTGAAGTTATAGCCGAGGGCAAACAAAGCATCTTTATGTACCTTTATTTTGCCCTCTGTGTACAGGTCGGCAAGGATCCTTCTGTTCTTCCTCAGCAATCCATGAACATTCCTTACAAAATTATTTGAATCACGGTTTAGCCGGTTATTGAAGTTGTTCCTGCACTGGTCAGAACAGAACTTCTTATCGGTACGGCCACGAATAGTGTCGCCGCAATCGAGACATTTTCTTTCCACAGCACTAAAGTTTTGATAAAGGTACACAAAAACGTTTTCAAACGGTTACAAACGACTATAAAAGATTATGAACCGGATGTAAATGTTTATAAACCGAAACAGGTAAAGAACCTGGTTTAAGTTTGTCATGAAAATTAAATTATGTCTCACTAAAACTTAAAGTCATGAATGCTCTCAGAAACAAAGTTATGCTCGTAGGGAATCTCGGTCAGGATCCGGAAATGAAAACTCTTGAAGGCGGGAAGAAGGTCGTGCATTTTACTCTGGCCACCCAGGAAAACTACAAGAATTCCGAAGGTCAAAAGGTCAGCGAAACCACCTGGCACAATATTGTTGCCTGGAACGGTCTTGCCGACATTGCTTCCAAATTCCTCAAGAAAGGCAATCAGGTCTTTGTTGAAGGAAGGATCGTGTACAGAAGTTATGAGGACAAGAAGGGTGCAACCAAGAATGTCACCGATATTGTCCTGAATGATCTTCTGCTTCTGAGGTCTGCGAAAGGCCAGGCAAAGGAAGAATAGCCGGTTCTGTACCGCTGCATTTCCGTGTCAGAAGGGCTGTTTCACATTAAGAGACAGCCTTTCATTATTTACCATTGCTTTAGAATTTATCGGTCAGTAATATTCAAATTAAATATTAGTCTTATTTTTATATCTTTTTTCAGAGCAGCATGATCACCATAATAGACTATAAAACCGGGAATCTTGGTTCTATTCAGAATATGCTCAGGAAGATCAGGGTGGAATCCATAGTTACGTCCGAACCTTCCGTAATTGCGGAAGCTACAAAGATCATCCTTCCCGGAGTCGGCTCATTTGATCAGGGCATGGAGAACCTTATCAACCTGAATATTATTGAAATACTCAATAATAAAGTGCGAGCTGATAAGACTCCTGTGCTCGGCATATGCCTTGGAATGCAGTTAATGACACAAAGAAGCGAAGAGGGGAAATTAAAGGGCCTGGGATGGATTGAAGCTGAAACCATCAGGTTCAGGTTTAATGATCCTGCCCGCTATAAATCGCCGCATATGGGATGGAACACTATAAGGCAGAAAAAGGAGAGCAGGCTCCTTAAAGCCATGGCTCCTGAAAGCAGGTTTTATTTTGTCCACTCCTATTATGTAAGATTAAAAAATCCTTCCGATATACTGACATCAACCGAATATGAAGGGGAATTTACATCTTCATTCGAAAAAGAAAATATAACCGGAGTGCAATTTCATCCTGAAAAAAGTCATAAGTTCGGAATGGCTCTTCTAAAGAATTTCGCAAATCTATACTAAAAAATGATAAATAGAATAATTCCATGTCTGCTTCTGAGGAACAACGGACTAGTAAAAACGATCCGGTTTAAGGATTCTGTT
>CAZLCF010000232.1:0-5038 GCA_964557905.1 uncultured Rikenellaceae bacterium
ATATCCAGGTGCTGGAAGGTCTTGAAGCTGTCAGGAAAAGACCTGCAATGTATATTGGCGATATAGGTTCAAGAGGATTGCATCACCTTGTATATGAGGTTATTGATAATTCCATAGATGAGGCTCTGGCAGGATTTTGCAGCAAGATAGAGGTCATTATTAATGAGGATGGCTCCCTTACCGTGATTGATGACGGCCGCGGCATCCCGACGGGAATAATGGAGAAGGAACAGAAATCTGCCCTGGAGATTGTGATGACCGTACTGCATGCCGGAGGAAAATTTGACAAAGATTCCTATAAGGTTTCAGGGGGGCTACATGGTGTAGGAGTATCCTGCGTGAACGCCCTCTCCTCACACCTTTCAGCCGTTGTAATGAGGGAGGGGAAAATCTTCAGGCAGGATTATGAAAAAGGGAAACCGATAACAGAAGTAAAGACGATCGGAACAACTGAAAAATCAGGCACGACAGTTACCTTCAAACCGGATGCTACAATTTTACAGATAACAGAATTTAACTTCGAGATCCTTGCAGCCCGTCTAAGGGAACTGGCATTCCTGAATAAGGGTATTCTACTTACAATCAAAGATATGAGAGAAATGGTTGAGAATGGGAACGGGGGAATACCACGATATGAAGAATTCAGGTCAGAACTGGGACTGAAGGAATTTGTGGAATACCTTGATGCTAACAGGGAACGGATAATTGAAAAGCCGATACATATTTCATACGATAAAACTGAAATACCTGTTGAGATCTCGCTCCAGTATAATAACTCGTTTTCTGAGAATGTCCACTCTTATGTTAATAATATAAATACCATTGAAGGCGGAACCCACCTGGCCGGATTCAAGAGGGGGCTTACAAGAACCCTGAAGAAATATGCTGAAGATTCGGGAGCTACTGCCAAACTTAAATTTGATATAAATGGTGATGATTTCCGCGAAGGGCTTACTGCAGTTATTTCAGTAAAGGTTGCCGAACCGCAGTTTGAAGGTCAAACCAAGACAAAACTGGGGAATACTGAAGTTATGGGTGCTGTCGATCAGGCAGTAAGCACAATGCTTACGAATTATCTTGAAGAGAATCCCAGGGACGCAAGGATCATTGTCCAGAAGGTAATTCTTGCAGCCACTGCACGACATGCTGCACGTAAGGCACGGGAGCTCGTTCAGCGGAAAAATGAATTTTCAGGTTCAGGTCTTCCGGGTAAGCTGGCCGACTGTGCCGACAGGGACCCGGCAAATTGCGAGATTTATCTCGTTGAGGGTGATTCTGCAGGCGGAACTGCTAAACAGGGACGCGACCGTCGGTTCCAGGCAATCCTGCCGCTCCGTGGTAAAATCCTGAATGTCGAAAAAGCAATGCATCACAGGATTTATGAGAGCGAGGAAATCAAAAACATCTTTACCGCACTCGGTGTAAACATAGGTACCGATGAAGACAGTAAAGCCCTGGATGTTTCAGGCCTCCGGTACCATAAGATCATTATCATGACTGATGCCGATGTCGATGGTTCTCATATCACTACTCTCATTATGACTTTCTTTTTCAGGTATATGCAGGACCTGATAAGAGGCGGAAACCTCTTCATTGCAACACCTCCTCTTTACCTGGTAAAAAAAGGTAAGGCAGAACGTTACTGCTGGACGGAAGAGGAACGGCAAGCATCAGTTAAGGAAATGGGACAGGGAAAAGATTCATCAGTATCAGTCCAGAGATATAAGGGTCTCGGTGAAATGAACGCTGAACAGCTCTGGTCAACAACTATGAACCCCGAGACAAGAACATTGCGACAGGTGACTATTGAAAGTGCTGCAGAAGCGGATCATATTTTCTCAATGCTGATGGGAGATGAAGTCCCTCCAAGAAGAGAATTCATTGAGACACATGCAAAATACGCCAAAATCGACGCTTAAAAGATGTTATGATCCGGTGATATGTTCAGGCACCAAAGAGTTTCCTTCGTATTTCAACAGCATTATACTGACATACTTCACTGCAGCAAAAACACCTGATACATTTTCTGTCGGTTAAAACGACATGATTCTTCAATTCGGAGTGCATGGTGATTGCTTTTGCCGGGCATATTCTTGTGCATTCCCTGCAGCCTGTACAGTTCATGTGGATAAATACCGGCCTGCGTTCAAGCTTTCTGAGGAACTTCAGCCTGTTTGTCAGGAACTTAATCGAAATATTTTTATCACCGGTAACACGGATCCTTTTAAAATCTTCCCTCGTTATTGACTTTAATTCGGGCCCGTCATAAATAATTTCACTTATATCCCTAAGCCATAATCCCCTGGAAATTGCATCCGAAGTGGTTGGGATGTCCATGGGATCATACCCGGCAATGGTGCTGGCAATGATATCCATGGCAACCGGATTTGAGGATCCCAGAAGTACGCCAGTCTTTACCGGGATTCCCTGTGCCGGTCCCTGACCTTCCATTCCCATTATTCCGTCCATCAGGAAAAAATGAGGTGCTATCGTTTCATTAAGATCAACCAGGAAACGTGAAAACCTTTTTCTGTTCTGGTGAAGTGCATGCTGTTTTGCTTTGTTGAAACCAGGAACCAGACCCAGTGTATTCTTTATCGCACCGGTAAAATAAACGAGCTCATGATTCTTAAATTTAGGCAGGGATATTATCAGATCAACATCATTGACAATGGATGCAATTTTTATCTTGCCCCCTTTAGGCAGGGACCTTTCCGTAGGATTCTTTGTAAAGTCAATCCACCCTGCTCCAGTTCTTTCACAAACCTGGTAAATCCCGGATTTTGTGCACTTCATTCCCCTGAGATGGATTGAAGGCGAATCACCTGCAAACACAACGGCTCCTTTTGACTGCAGAAATCTGATCATAGCCTCCACCACTACAGGATGGGTGCATATACACCTGAAGGGATCGCTGTCAGTAAGTATATTAGGCTTGACAAGAACCTTTTTACCTGATACATCAGGACCCTCACAGGACTTATAAATGTCTGAAATCAGGTTATAAACGTCATGAAGATCATACTCCCTGCATATCCTTACTGCAACCTTTGTATTCATTAAAATATATTATCTGAACAATATTATTTCTTTTATTATCTCCTCAATACTTGAAATAATATCCTGGGAAGGGCCGGTATAATTGTTGACTATTATGCAAAAAATCAGCTCTTTACCTGATATTGTAGTCATATAGCCTGCATAGCTTCTTACCCTTGTCATTGATCCGCTCTTTGCTGATAACCTTGACTCAAAAACAGGATCTTTAAAATAATTTTTCAGAGTTCCCTCTTTGCCGGCTTCAGGAAGAGAGGTAAAAAACTCATTAAAATACCGGCCTTTATTCTTCATATAAAAAAGCAGGTTTGCAATTCCTTCTGCATTAACAGCATCAAGAGGAGAGAGCCCGCTGCCATCCTCTATGAACATACCATCCTTATTAATCCCTGCTTTGGTGAGAAATTCATTTATTACCATTGTCCCTGATAAGGCAGAACCATCGTTTTTAAAGACTTTTCCCAGCTCCTTTAACAGGTGTTCGGCATAAAGATTCACACTCTCGTGATTCAATACATTAATAATGTCTTTCAGGGGCGGAGAAATAACTTCACTTAAAGCTACAATTTCTTCATCAATAGAAGGATCAATCCTCTTTGTAGTAGGTTCTCCGGATATTTTAATGTCCGCGGATCTTAACTTTTTGTCAATGATTTTTGCCATCAGCAGGGGAGGATCCTGGATAGAAGCTTTCAGGACAAAATCATCCTGGTTTGCCGGGATGGTTCCGGCAATCCATCCTTCTGTGCTGTATGGTGCTGCAAAAACGTAACCCTCATCCTCTGTACCTGATACAATAAGCCGGTCCGCTAAATCAACCCTGCATTCTTCCGGCGAAATACCCGTAATAACATGTCTTAAGCTGTCCGAGGATGTTTTAAAGTGTATTTCATAAGTATTGTCATAAACACTAAGCCCGTGAGCGCCGGCGCCATAGTAATTGCCTGTATCTTCCCAGAGCCATTTTGCCGGAACAGGCTGATAATCATAATATGAATCATCAGTAATGACTTTACCATTTATCTTTCTTATTCCAGCTTTCTTAATTTGATCTGTCCATTTCCCCGTGAAATCTACATAGTGATCCTCAAACTCTTTTGATCCGAGAACCGGGTCACCGCCTCCAATGATCACAATGTTGCCATTAAGTCTTCCTGATCTTTTAATGAATTCTCCCGTATAGCCGACTGTGGTCCTGAATGTATATCCAGGTCCGAGTAATTCAAGAGCTGCCGAGGTTGTTACAAGCTTCATAACTGAAGCAGGTATAAGGCTTTTCACGGAATTGTATTCAAAGATAATTTTGCCGCTGTCTGAATCAATTAAATAAAAAGAGACTGCGGCATGCTTCATCGCAGAATCGGCAAGAAAAATTTCAAATGCTTTTTCCTGAGATAATATTGGAAGAGAAACCAGGAGTATGAGGAAGAAAAAGAACCTTTTTCTCATAGTTTTCCGCCTTTATTTTGTTCAAGGGTGGATAATAAACCGCAGGCTGCACCGATGTCCTCACCTCTTGAGTTCCTGATCGTTGTGAGTATCCCTTTGGCGTTCAGGGCTTCCTTGAAGCTAATGGTTGCTGAAGGATCAGGACTCTGAAATTCCGATCCGGGAATGTGATGAAACCTGATAATGTTTATCCTGCATTTGATCCCGTTAAGTATTCTCGCCAGTTCTTTGACATGAGCAGGAGTATCGTTCATTCCTTCAAAAAGTATATATTCAAATGACACCCGTCTCTGGCTGTTGAAATCAAAATTCCTTATAATATCGAGAATTTCCTTAACCGTATTGGTTTGCTGGATTGGCATCAGTTTCCTTCTCTCCACATCAAACGGGGAGTGCAGGCTCACAGCCAGATGGCATCGGCTCTTTTCAAGGAATTCCTTTATGGTCCCTGTAAGGCCGACGGTACTGACCGTGATGCGTGTCGGACTCCATCCGTAACCCCATTCACTGGTCATTATGTCAAGGCTTTTAA
>CAZLCF010000233.1:0-5029 GCA_964557905.1 uncultured Rikenellaceae bacterium
ATGGTGAATTCTATACTGAAAACCTCAGGGAAGCAAAATGTGAACTTCAGTACACTCTTGCCGGTACCGGTGAAGAGATCTATGAACCCCGTTTTACCTTCATGGGTTTCAGGTTCATTGAAGTTACCGGTTTTCCGGGGACTCTTTCAGCCGACAACATCACCGGGATTGTTGTTCATTCTGATATGGAACCTGCCGGTTCTTATGAATGTTCCAATCCGCTTCTTAACCAGCTTCAGCATAATATTATATGGGGACAGAAAGGAAATTTTGTTGATGTTCCTACCGACTGTCCGCAAAGAGATGAACGTCTGGGGTGGACCGGTGATGCCCAGGCTTTCAGCCGTACTGCCGCTTTCAATTTTAATGTTGCACCTTTCTTCACAAAATGGCTGAAGGATGTTGCCCTTGATCAGAAACCTGGTGGAGAAGTGCCTGATGTGATCCCTGATATTCTCAACCGCCAGGATGCAAAGACAGCTCAACCTTCAGCAGGATGGGGAGATGTTGCGGTTATAGTTCCATGGACAATGTACACTGTTTACGGAGATAAAAAACTTCTTGAAACCCAGTATCCAAGCATGAAAGCATGGGTGGAATATATCAGGAAGATAGCGGGCGAAAGTTATATCTGGAAAGGAGGAAGTAAATATGGCGACTGGCTCTTTTATCATCCGCCTGTGAACAGCCACTCAACACCTGACGGCCATACCGACCACGATTTTATTGCAACTGCCTTTTATGCTTATTCGACTAATCTGCTTTCAAAGGCAGCCAGGGAACTGGGAATAGCGGAGGATGAAAAGTTCTATTCAGAGCTTTTCGGAAAGATTAAAACAGTCTTTATCAATGAATATGTAACTCCAGCAGGCCGTGTAGGGACCAATTCACAAACATCGTATGTTCTTGCACTGATGTTTGATCTGCTGCCTGAAAACCTGAGAGAAAAATCAGCACAGTTTCTTGTCGATGATATTCGGAGCAGGAATAACCACCTTTCAACAGGTTTTCTTGGGACATCTTACCTGTGCCATGTGCTGACGCTGGAGGGATTTGCTGACGTAGCATATGACCTTCTTCTCCAGGGGACCTATCCTTCATGGCTTTACCCTGTAAAAATGGGTGCTACAACTATCTGGGAACGCTGGGATGGTCAAAAAACTGACAGTACTTTCCAGGATGCCGGAATGAATTCATTTAACCACTATGCATATGGAGCCATAGGCGATTGGATGTACCGGGTATCAGCTGGTATTGAAACACTTGAACCGGGATTCAAACATATCCTGATCCAGCCTCATTTTACGAAAAGAATGGACTATTCCAGAGCTTCTTTTGAGAGTCTATACGGTACCATTACATCCGGTTGGGAAAGGAAAGACGGCAAGATTCTTTTAAAGGTAAAGATCCCTGCAAATACCACTGCATTAATTGTCCTTCCTGAAGATGATCCTTCAAGAATATCTGAAAGCGGAACTGCTGTCATGGGAAACAAGAAATTCGAATCGATTGGGAAGGAAAAGGATAAGACTGTTATAATGGCAGGATCGGGTGAGTATGTATTTGAATTCGCCGAATAGATGGACTTTTTCAAAGATCATTATGGCGAATTTGCTGCACTACTGGTCGCTTTTTTCTGGACAGTTTCTGCTCTGGCATTTGAATCAGCCAGCCGGAGATTAGGATCTTTAGCTGTAAATATCCTCAGGCTCATTGTCGGTTTTATTTTTCTGAGCATTTTCACTCTTATACGCAGGAATCTCATATTCCCGGCAGATGCCAGTGCAGAAAACTGGTTGTGGCTATCACTCTCAGGATTGGTCGGATTTGTATTTGGTGACCTGTTTCTTTTCAAAGCATTTACAGTTATCGGATCCAGATTTTCAATGCTTTTAATGACCCTGGTCCCTCCCATCACTGCATTCTTTGGCTGGATAATACTCGGAGAACGGCTTACATTGATCCATTTTTTCGGAATGACACTTACTTTTACCGGAATAGCCCTGGCTATATTCAATCGAAATAATGAGGGTGAAAAGCTCTCCCTGAAGCTAGCTCCGTCCGGAATCCTGTTTGCATTAGGAGGTGCTGTTGGCCAGGCGCTTGGACTGGTTTTGAGCAAATTAGGACTAAAGGATTATGATCCTTTTTCTGCAACACAGATCAGAGTCATTGCAGGGATTGCCGGATTTTCGGTATTGATTTCGGTTATGGGGAGATGGGGCAACGTAAAGAATGCATTAATGGATAAAAGGGGCATGAAGCTTCTTTCGCTTGGCGCATTTTTCGGGCCATTTCTGGGAGTCTCTTTCTCATTGGTCTCCATCATGTTTACTGAAGCCGGAATTGCATCGACTATTATGGCTTTAGTGCCGATATTCATTATTATTCCTTCAGCAATTCTGTATAAGGACAGAGTCAAGCCAGCTGAGGTTATTGGAGCAGTCATAAGTGTCGGTGGAGTTACATTGTTTTTTATTTAGTACGAAATGAATGCTGAAGAATTAAGAGAGCGTATTCCACAAGGGGAAATAATTTTTTCCACTTCCCGCAGCAGCGGACCCGGAGGACAAAATGTCAACAAGGTAAATACTAAGGTGGAGCTCAGGTTTAATGTAGCAGGATCCTCGAACCTGTCTGATAAGGAAAAAGAAAAGATACTGACTGTGCTGAAGAAAAGGATCAGTGCAGAAGGTGACCTGATTGTCATTTCTCAGTCAGAAAGGACTCAGCTAATGAACAGGAAAAAAGCTGAGGAGAAATTCTTCAAAATGCTGGCGGAAGCGCTGACTGAGAAAAAGAAACGCAAGGCAACTTCAGCGACAACAGCATCAAAGATAAAACGGCTGGAGAAGAAGAAAATACGGAGTACTATTAAGAGGTTCAGGAAGATATCTGGATTAAGTGAAGAATAGTATAATGAGTATCAGTTAAACAAGAAGATTGCTTCACTTCGCTCGCAATGACAGTGATTTTATATGATGAGTGACTAACCAGCAACAAGCAACAAGTAACAGGAACCCAGTTACACTTCTTTCAGCTTCCACTTTCCTCTTCTGAAAACAAGGTAGGCTGTTATTGTCATAATGGTTTCTGCAATAACGATTGCTATGAACACGCCTTCCTCATTCATTCCTGATTTGATGGCAAGTATCCATGCCAGTGGTATTTCAATCATCCAGTAAGCAAATATATTTATCTTGAGAGGCGTAGTTGTATCGCCGGCTCCGTTGAAGGAGTTGGTCAGCACCATTCCGAATCCGTATCCTATGAATCCGATACTGATGATCCTCAGGCATTCTGTACCAGCTTTCAGAACAGCAGTATCGTCAATAAAAAGCTCAATGAACGGTGCTGGAAAAGCAACAAGGATAATACCGACTATACCCAGCAAAATCATATTTATCCAGCCAGTTATCATAACTGACCTTTCAGCCCGCTCTGGTTTGCCTGCACCAAGGTTTTGTCCCACAAGCGTGGATGCGGCATTGCTTATTCCCCATGATGGTAAAAGAATGAAATTGATAATCCTGATTGCAATGGTATATCCTGCAACTATATCGCTGCCAAATATTGAAATTATCCTTACCAGTGCAATCCAGCTTGAAGTGCCTATAAGGTTTTGTCCGATACTGCCAAGTGATATTTTTATAAGCCTGGCAATTATTCTGAAATTTATACCGAAGTGTTTTAATGAAAGCTGGATCCGTTTCCTGCCGAAGAAAAGAAGATACAGCTGGTACAGAACTGCTATTCCCCGTCCTGTTGTTGTTGCCACAGCAGCTCCCTGAATTCCCATCTCAGGAAAAGGACCGATCCCGAATATGAGGCATGGATCAAGTACAATATTTATAATATTTCCTACCCACAGTACTCTCATTGCAATTGCTGCATCGCCTGCGCTTCTGAAAATTGCATTAATGATAAACAGCATCATAATGACAATATTTCCTCCAAGCATGATCTTTGCATATCCCGACATTTCATTTACGATCACCGGGGAGGCACCCATAATCCCGAGAAGATCTTTTGCCAGAATGACACCAGGCACTGCAATTATTACAGAAACAATTGCACCTGTCAGAATTGCCTGGAATGCTGTTTTTGATGCTTTGTCAGGATTTTTCTCTCCAATCCTGCGTGAGACCATCGATGTGGTAGCGGTTGCTAATCCGAGAGAAATAGCATAGACAATCGTTATAAGTGATTCAGTCAGACCCACTGTTGCTACAGCATCGGAACCAAGCTTTGACACAAAGAAAATATCTACAATCACAAAAATTGATTCCATTATCATTTCAAGTACAGCAGGTATAGAAAGCAACAGTATTGCACGGCTCAGTCTAACCTCGGTGAAATCCTGTTCAGTGCCAGCAACAGCTTCCCTGATGTCATTAAAGAACAGTTTTAATTTCTGTCTGGTATTATTTTCAAAACGACGATTCATTCCCCCTTAATGGTCCCGAATTTTCAGAAAGAACAAAAGTATTCCAATTTTTTTTATGACAAAGGAGTGTTTAAATTCATTCTGGCATCATTATTGTAAAAATGACTTTTCAAAAAATAAAAATGAATGAAGAGAGAGATCTCTGAGGTGAAAAAATGAACAGTAAAATGACTTCAAAAACGATGAGTCAAAAAAATACCAATCACCGCTGCAAATGCGATGATAATGATTATATGCATAATATGCTTATAAACAGATATTTAAGTGACACTAAATCAGATCAGGAAATTTCAGCTGTTAATAAAATGCTATTAGTGTTAATATTTCTGATGGTCAAATGATACAATGTATTTATAGAATATATATTTTCGCACCAATTAATTTTTTAATAACAGTAATAATTTAAAACTACACAATCTTAAAAGAAACGATGATTTATTTCATCACCTGCTATGAACGCTAACAAAAATGAGGCTACGGCTCTCCGTGGTGAGAGCCGCCTCGTGGGTAGCTCTTCCGATGAAGAGCCTGGCGCGAAAACCATGATTTTTTCGCAAAACGAGATCCCAATTCAGTTAGTTA
>CAZLCF010000234.1:0-5028 GCA_964557905.1 uncultured Rikenellaceae bacterium
TGAGCCGTCTGAAACCTCAACAAGCTCAATTTTACATTTATCAAGAAATTTAATGTATTCCTTGAACATATTCCTGATAATGAATGCTTCGAAAAGTGTTCCCCCAAAGTATGGAATGACGCCTGCTTCCTTATAGATCTTTATCTTTTTTCTGAATCCGGGAGTGATGAGGGATGTTCCAAATCCCAGTTTGACAAAATCGGTATATTTTTTGCCGACAGACATAAAGTCTTCAGCTTCCCTGATGCTTAGGCCTTTATCCATGACCATGGTCAGTCCGTAATTCCTGGGTTTGGCAGGACGATCGGGCAAAAAAGGAAGTACTTTTTTCATAGTTTAATATCGTTTATAGCAAAAAAATTTCAGATAAGATCATTTTTCTCCAGGAGCCTAATGATCTTTGTTGTCAGAAGCTGCGATGGGAACAGGTCAATAAATTCTTTGTAAAGATCCTTATCGGTTTCAATTGCCAGAGACAGGTGTATCAGAGCTTTTTCATTACTGCCGGTTTGAAGGTAAAATGAAGCCAGCAGGTAATTTATACCCGGCACATCCCCTGTTACCTTATATGCATGCTCAAGGTAGGGGATTGCTTTCAGCGCAAGGTTTTCCTTAAGAATGATCAGTCCGAGATCGGACCAGACATCATCATAATAGGCATCTATTTTCAAGGCCTCCCTGAAACATCTGAGTGCTGCTTTTTTCTCACCCTTTGCATAATGGGCTTTCCCAAGCAGGTACCAGAATTCAGGGTTTTCATCATCAAGCCTGACTGCTTTTCTGAAATAGATCAGGCTGTCATCGGCATTTCCGTCATTAAGCTCAATTACTCCCAGTCCAAACCAGGGATCAGCAAATTCAGGAGCCAGCTCTATTGCATCGTGATAATATTTTTTTGCGAATATTACCTCATCGGTCTTTTCGTAGCATTCAGCGAGGTAAGTCATTGCCTCGAAACTATCAGGTTCAATTTCAAGATATTCGTGATAAACAGGGATTGCTTCAGAGTACCTTTCAAGATTGCTGAGTATATTGCCTTTATTAAATAGTGCAAAAGAGTTCTGGCTATTTATGGCCAGGGCATAATCATATGCTTCAATGGCTTTTTCTGACAATTCCATCTTGTTATAGATTATTCCCAGATTATACCAGGCACTGTCAGAAAACGGCTCTTCTTCCAGGTATTTGAGATAGAGATCTATGCTGTTATTGAAATCACCGGTTTTTTCATAAGCGTATGCCAGGTCGTAAAGATGAGCTTTGAAATCAGGTTCCATCTCAACAAGCTTTTTCAGATATGGAATAAGATGCTCATAATAATTAAGGTTTTGCAGCACCGAGACAATAGAGAAAAGGATATTTTCAATTTCATCCGAATCGAGACTTAAAGCATAATCAAACATTTTTTTTGCACCCTGGATATCACCAAGCATGCCTAAAGCCGTCCCTTTAGCAATGTAAATCTCGTGGTTCCCCGGTTCAATGTTTTCAAGCTTCTTAAGTATCTTCAGTGTTTCCACTGCCCGTCCCTTATCGAGTAATACTCTGGCTTTCCTGAGCTGTATAGAGACGGAGTTGGGATGTTGTTTTGTAGCCAGTACGGCCGCCTCATATGCTTTCAGGGAGTTGTTGCTTTCAATATAATAATCTATAATTGATTCAAATTCAATAACATCAAAGAAATAACTCTCATTATTCTTTCTCATTCTTTCGAACTTCAGCACAGCCTGTTTAATTTCATCCTCAAAGGAGAACCCAAACTTTTCCTCTTCCATTACTTCGTCGGTATTTTACAAAAGTAATACTATTTTTAACAAGGATAATCCGGCAAATATTCAATTATTAACAATTTTATGTTTTTTTAAACACTTAATTTTCAATACGATACAAAATAAAAACTGAATTTTCGCTTTTTTTTGTTACCATCACGCAACCTCAGTGAATAAATAATCATCTTTCTGATATAAACTGAATTTTTTACCCTATACCCAATTTACCCTAGAATTAACCTAAATTCTACCTCAGAAGAACCGGGCACCCACCCGGTTTTTCATTTATATCATTTAATACTATTTATTAATATCTTTGCGTTTACACTTTGTCTTTAACTGCTTATTATGAAAAGATCATCTATAAAATCCGTGGTTTTTAGCATATGTATCATTATTGTAATCATTGCATCCTGTAAAAAGACTGAAAATCCGATCAAATTTCCATTGGGTACATTCCCTGATTCGGTCATAAGCCTGGTGAATTTAAATTCTGAATTTGATGATTATAATTGCGATGTTTACCAGTTATATGGTGAGATATACCTTTTGTTTTCAAGCAACAGGAAAAGTTCAGGCGGTCAGTTTGATCTTGTGCAGGGGGAAGTATCTTTTGTTTTTGATCAGACAACAGGAGAATTCAAATATAAAAACTTCATATCCACTCTTCCATTTCTTGACAAGCTGATAAATACCGCCAATACTGACGGCGATGATTTCGGACCTTTCAGTCTTTTCAGCTCGGTTGACGGGTATGAATATCTGTTTACTGCATCAGAAAATCCCGAGGGAAATCTTGATTTCTATTATTTCAGAAACCGCCCGGTTTATGGTTCTTCTCTTCCCGATGTTCAGGGGCCCTACCCTGCTACACTGCTGAATACATCTGCTGATGATGCATATATATGTTTTGATACAAACCAGGATACAGCTTATTTTTCATCTGCCACAGATGGTAATTTTGATATCTACGTAAAAAACAGACCTGAAGAAACCGAGATAGCAACATGGCTGGACGGGGACTATTCTTCCTCTGAAAAAGTTGACAGTATTAACAGCACCAGCGAAGATAAATGTCCGTTGGTTTACAAGAACATTATGATGTTCACATCAAACCGTCCCGGCGGTATGGGAGGCTATGACCTGTATTATTCTATTTTCAGGAACGGGAAATGGAGCTCACCCGTAAATTTCGGACCTGATATAAATACATCTGCTGATGAATTCCGGCCAAGGATATGGATCCATAATGAATTCTCAAACCATCTGCTGATCTTTTCTTCCAACAGGCCCGGGGGAAAGGGAGGATTTGATCTTTATTTCGTTGGAGTCACATTTCCTGAATAAATTGTGAATCCTTTGCAGGTTACCTCCTGTTTTTTGCAGCTTCCAGTGTATTTCTCAATAAAGATACCCGTGTCATCGGACCAACTCCACCTGGAACAGGTGTAATAAAGGAGCTCTTCGGAGCTACCTTCTCGAAATCGACATCCCCTGCCAGTCTCCATCCGGTTTTGGATTCAGGAGCAGGTACACGTGTAGTTCCGACATCAATAACCACAGCGCCGGTCTTTACCATTTCAGCTTTGACAAAGCCCGGTGATCCTATAGCGGCAATGATTATATCCGCTTCTTTTACAATATTTTCCAGATTATTTGTCCTGCTGTGAACGACAGTGACAGTTGCATCCATTCCTTTCTGTGAAAGCAGGATACTTACCGGTCTGCCCACTATGTTACTCCTTCCTATTACAACGCACTTCTTTCCAGATGTCTCTATTTTATACCTCTTTATAAGTTCCACTATTCCGTACGGAGTTGCCGGAAGGAACCCTGGAAGGCCGATAACCATCTTCCCTATATTGACAGGGTGAAAGCCGTCAGCATCCTTTGATGGATCTATTGACTCAATGACCTTATTCTCATTAATATGATCAGGAAGCGGTAGCTGGACAATGAAGCCGTCAATGTCATCATCATTATTAAGCTCTGCGATTTTGTTCAGCAGAATGTCTTCAGGGACAGTATCATCATATTTGAAAAGCGACGACCGGAATCCTACTTCTTCACAGTCTTTCACTTTGTTGGCAACATAGGTCTGGCTTGATCCATCATTACCGACAAGAATGGCTGCAAGGTGGGGTGTTCTCCTGCCTTCTTTTTTAAGTTTTATTACTTCATCAGCAATTTCCCTTTTAATTTCGGATGCTGTTTTCTTCCCGTCGATGAGTGTATACATATTGTTTTTTATCTTCGTGCCATAAGTCTTGCAGCATTACCGCCCTTTGTCATCATCTTCATCATTCTGCGGGTTTCATCAAACTGCTTCACGAGCTTATTCACCTCCTGAACTGTTGTACCGCTGCCCAATGCAATCCTCTTGCGCCTGCTTCCGTTCAGGACCACAGGATTGGCTCTTTCCTCAGGAGTCATGCTTCTTATTATTGCCTCGATACTCTTGAAAGCGTTGTCATCAATATCAAGGTCTTTTACAGCTTTTCCCACACCGGGAATCATTCCCATTAGGTCTTTTACATTTCCCATCTTCTTGATCTGCTGAATCTGGGCAATAAAATCATTAAAATTGAACTGGTCTTTGGCAATTTTTTTCTGCAGTTTTCTGGCTTCCTCCGCATCATATTGTTCCTGAGCCTTTTCAACGAGTGAAACGATATCTCCCATTCCCAATATTCTGTCAGCCATCCGTACGGGGTAAAAGATGTCGATTGCATCCATCTTTTCGCCGGAACTGACAAACTTGATAGGCTTATTGACGACCGACCGTATTGAAAGAGCTGCTCCGCCGCGCGTATCTCCGTCAAGTTTTGTCAGGACTACCCCGTCAAAATCGAGTCGGTCATTGAATTCCTTTGCTGTATTGACAGCATCCTGCCCGGTCATTGAATCAACAATAAAGAGTATTTCATGCGGATTTACTGCCTCTTTTACGGATGAGATCTCTTTCATCATCTCCTCGTCGACAGCCATGCGGCCTGCAGTATCGATGATGACCACATCATATCCTTTTGTTTTTGCCTCCCTTACTGAATTCCTGACTATCTGAACAGGGTTCAGATTTCCCTCCTCGGTATAAACCGGTACCTCCACCTGGGTCCCGATAATTTTAAGCTGTTCGATAGCTGCAGGCCGATAAACATCTCCTGCAACAAGGAGCGGATTCTTGCCTTTTTTGCTTTTAACCCATTTTGCCAGTTTTCCGCTGAAGGTTGTTTTTCCTGATCCCTGAAGACCAGCAATC
>CAZLCF010000235.1:0-5021 GCA_964557905.1 uncultured Rikenellaceae bacterium
AAGAAAAATTAGTAAATTCGGGGATTGTAAGCCAGCATCTTATCAAACCGGTTTCTCTCAGGGAAATAATTAACGCCATACAAGTGTCTATTAATTAATGCAATAACTATTGATTGTTTAACCAGTAAACTCCATATCCGATATGCCAGGTATATTGATAGTTGAAGATGATAATGATCTCAGAGAGATGCTTAAGGTCTCGCTGACAAGAAGAAGATATGTAGTTCTTGAAGCTGAAAACGGGAAGGATGCCATCAATCATTTTAAACCTTCAGTCACCGACCTCGTGATCACTGACCTGATAATGCCGGAAGAAGACGGGCTTAAAGTAATAATGAGGCTGCGCGAGTTAAAGCCATCATTAAAAATTGTGGCAATATCAGGCGGAGGAAAAGCCGGACCTTCAAGCTATCTCAATCTGGCAAAGGCTCTTGGGGCTGATGTAGTCTATTCAAAACCCTTTTCAGTGAACGACATGATAAAGAAGATTGAGGAATTGCTCCATATTGAACAAGATGCGTAACAAAATGTTTTTAGATTAATCCAATTAAGATTTACTATATGTTAAAAAAGAAAGTAGAAGATATCTGCAACAGGCAAGTTGAAAGAGAAGGTTATTCTTCAAACCTTTACCTTGCGATGGCAGCATGGGCTGAAAATTCTGGTTTCAGCGGAGTGGCAGAATGGCTGTATGCCCAGGCGGAAGAAGAAAGGCTGCATATGCTTAAGTTTATTAAGTACATAAACGAAAGAGGAGGCAAGGTTTTGGTGCCTGCTTTCAGGAAACCACCTGCTGATTACAAAGGTGTTGAGGAAATATTCAGGGAAGTGCTGAAACATGAAGAATTTGTAACAGCCAGCATTAATGAGATAGTAGCTCTGACGTTATCCGAAAAGGATTTTAACACGCATAATTTTGTACAGTGGTTCGTAATGGAACAGGTTCAGGAAGAGGCAAATGCCAAAGCAATACTTGACAAACTCCGCCTGGTTGGCAAAAACAATATGTACCAGTTCGATAGAGATATCATGTCATTAAGAGCAACCGGCGAACCCACTCCGACAGCTTAATGAAAAGACTGATCTTATTATCCGGCCTTATTATTTTAGCATCAGTACTGCAACTAAGATCGCAGGAACTGGTGAAGAATTCCATGATTACTGGAATATGTTATGCCGGTAATAAGGTAAAGAAGATTTATATTCCGCCTCCGGAAAAATTTTTACGGAAAGACGGATCAAAGACCGGAGCCTCAATAAATATTTATTATTCAGGAACTCCGGCATATATAATTACTGCAGTGAATTTTGCTGCATCCATTCTTGAATCGATCCTTCCTTCGGGTGCAGAAATAAATGTAATGGTATCAACTGAAAGCATGTCATCAGGTGTCCTTGCCAATTCAAGCACCGGCGGTTTGGCAGGAGGATGGGCTATAGATGCCCTGGATCCTAATGCCTGGTACCCTGTTGCCCTGGCTGAAAAAATTTATGGCAGGAGCCTTAATGACGATCTGTCGGGCGACATCATACTGACAATTAACACAGATATGAACTGGTATCTTGGCACTGATGGTAATGCTGGGGATAAATATGATCTTGTTACTGTTGTGATCCATGAACTAATTCATGGATTGGGTTTCTTTGACACGATGTCGGCAGATGCATCCACTGGTTCATGGGGCGCTGGCTCAATCCCGGTAATCTATGATACGTTCATCGAAAATTTCTCCGGGAACAAACTTACAGATACAATTAAGTTTGAGAATCCTTCTGTCGAACTGAAGAATGAACTTACCGGCGGAAAACTCTATTTCAACGGTCCGCTGCTTAAGAATACCAATTCAGGAAAGAGAGCTAAAATCTATGCTCCTTCAACATATGATCCAGGATCAAGCATTTCACACCTTGATGAAGACTCAACGCCCGATTCGTCAGCCCTGATGACACCTTTTATTGATAAGGGAGAAGCAATCCATGATCCTGGGAAGCTGATCATGTCAATGCTTGGCGACCTGGGCTGGATTAATACCAGGTTTATCCATGAAAATCCACCGGACACCGAGGAGCATCTGTCACAGATAGTAATAACAACCGCAATTGCATCGGATACCACGTATGATCGGAACAAAGTAGGACTGGTGTGGTCATTTAACGGATTCACTACATATGATACAGTATATATGAACTCACCGCTATCAAATGATACTTTCACAGCAACAATCCCTGTACCTTACTTTGATACTAAACTGGAGTATTATATGTTTGTCAGGGATCATTTTTTGCGGATGTACAGATCACCTTCATATATTGACGAGTATCGTCATTCTGTTCGTATTGGCATGGATACTATGAAGCCGGTATTGGTCCATACTCCCATAGAGTACTATTTTGAGAAGGTTGATACGATCAGATTTGAAGCTGAGGCTTCTGATAATGTAGGAATTGATACGGTTTATGCTGAATATAGGGTAAATGATGGCATATCCAGGTATATAGGCATGGAGGCTGCAGGAGAATATAAATACAGTGCTGCAATTAAAGCCGGATCCCTGTCACTTGAGGGAGGCGATTCTCTCCAATACCGTATAATAGCTTCTGATAAAGCTTTTGTCCCGAACATAAAAATGGTACCTGAGAACGGTTTCTTTTCGGTAAGAATTGAAGAAATAAGTTCAGTTGTCGGAAGCTATTCAACTGACTTCACCAATGCATCTGAAGATTTCTTTAATATCGGATTTAGAATAGCAAAACCCGAATATTTCTCAAACTTCGGATTGCATACAGAACATCCCTATAAGAGCCCGGAAACAGACGGCGGCAGACTGGATTTTTCCGCCATGCTGAGGCATCCTGTTAAATTTGATGCTAATGGCATGATTATCAGTTTTATGGAGCTTGTCCTCGTGGAGCCGGGAGAGGAAGGATCAGTTTTCGGTTCAGACGGTTTTTACGATTATGTCATTATTGAGGGATCTAAAAACTATGGCAAGACATGGTTCCCCCTAATTAATGGCTATGACTCCAGGTATGTTAAATCATGGGAAACTGCCTATAACAGCTCTGTCAGCGGAATGAACTCAACCTACGTGGGTAAAGAATCCATGATGATCAGGCACACCATATTCCCGAAAGTCTCTTCCAGCATATCAGGAGGTGACACCATGATTGTGAGATTCAGATTATTCTCAGATCCCTATGCCAATGGCTGGGGCTGGGTTATTGAGGATTTTCACATCGGTGCCGTTATTGACAGGATTGAAAACGACAGCTTTGAAACTGCTGTTGTTTATCCAAATCCAGGTAAAGGCCTGCTTATGATAAAAGGTCCGGAAATCACCGGAAAACAGTTCAGATACGACGTCTATAACTCGTCTGGCACCAGGATAAAAACAGATTTGACTAATGGCAGTGAAGAATTAACGATTGATATTTCGGATCAGCCTTCAGGATTATACTTTATTGTCCTGCATCGTGCTACAGGTAACAAAATCCTTAAATTCATTCTGATAAAATAGGTGAATGAAGGATTTATCCTTTGTATCCCTTTGTGATATCCCTTGTGTCCCTTAGTGGTTAATGGTTTTCTTTTTACCACAAAGGAAAAACCACAAAAAATTCCCTGTTTATACAGCTTCCTGATTTTACTCCTGATTTCCAAAAAAATAGATTATTTTTGCCTTTTCTGTAAAAACTGTTAAGAATGAGTATTGTTACAAAAGTTCTGGGATTGTTTCTGGGGAATAAGTATGAGAGGGACATAAAGGAGATAAATCCTTATGTTGAGAAGGTCCATGCAGAATTTGAAAAGCTGAGGGAAGTATCAAATGACGAGCTGAGAGATAAGACACTGGAATTAAAGAAGGTGATACTTGGGTATATTGAAGAAGACGAAAAAGAAATTAGATCATTAAAGGAGAAGGCTGAATCTGAGGAGGATGTTTATCAGAAAGAGGAGATATATAATCAGATTGACAAGATTGAAAAACACATTGATGATAAGCTGGAGGAGATCCTTGATCAATGTGTTCCCGTTGCATTTGCAATAATGAAGGAGACAACCAGGAGATTCAAGGAAAACAGTGTGATAGAAGTTATGGCAAGGCAATATGACAGGGATCTGGCAGCTGCCAGGGAAAGTATAACTGTAAATGGTGATAAAGCTTACTGGCAAAACCGGTGGATAGCAGGAGGAAATGAGATCCTCTGGGACATGGTCCACTATGATGTCCAGCTAATAGGAGGTGTGGCCCTTCATAAAGGTAAAATTGCAGAAATGGCTACTGGTGAAGGAAAGACGGTTGTAGCCACGCTGCCTGTATTTTTAAACGCTCTGGCAGGAAGAGGTGTCCATATTGTAACAGTTAACGATTATCTTTCAAAACGTGACTCGGAATGGATGGGACCCATGTACGAATTTCACGGTTTGAAAGTTGACTGTATTGATAAACACCAGCCTAACTCAACCGACAGGCGGAAGGCCTATAACGCCGATATCACTTTCGGTACCAACAATGAGTTTGGTTTCGATTATCTCAGGGATAACATGGCGATAAATCCTGAGGACCTTGTTCAGAGAAAACACCATTATGCCATTGTGGATGAAGTTGACTCGGTTCTGGTGGATGATGCACGTACTCCTCTTATAATATCAGGTCCTACAGCCAAAAGCGATACACAGCAGTTTGATGAGCTTAAACCAAAAGTGGATAAGCTGGTTACGGCTCAGAAAAAGCTTGTAACACAAATACTTGCAGATTCAAAACGGCTGATTGCCGAAGAGAAAAACGAGGAGGGAGGAAAGCTTCTCCTCAGAGCATTTAAAGGCCTTCCCAAGAATAGTGCATTGATCAAGTTCCTCAGCGAGGAAGGCAATAAGTCACTGCTTCAGAAGACTGAAAACTTCTATATGCAGAACAACAGCAAGGACATGCCTAAGGTGACTGATGAGCTGTATTTTGTAATTGAAGAAAAATTAAACTCAATTGAACTGACGGAAAAAGGCCTTGATCTCATCTCAG
>CAZLCF010000236.1:0-4991 GCA_964557905.1 uncultured Rikenellaceae bacterium
TGGCTATGCTGTTTTTACCCTATCCTGGAAGGTAAATTTTTGATTTATTCAGCCTCCTATATCACCATTCCTGAGAAATAAGTATTAAGGATATAAAAATTAACAAATCAATCTATCCAACTATATAGGATTTTGGATGGATGGACGATAAGGAGAGTAATCCGAATGCCTATTTACTTCGTTCTAATCCCTTATGCAACGGACAGAAAGTCCATCAACTTTAGGTCTTCCATAATGTCTATAAATACTGGCTTCCATGCAATTTATAAGCCGGTCATACCCCTGTGTGGCATTATATTCGCCAGATACCCACCAAAACCCGTTTAAAGTAAGACCACTAAAAGAATAGATTGGTATTATTCCTGATCTAACCAGACCACCACCGGGAAGCGCCGTAAAATCAGTCGAGTTTGTAGCGCCACCATTAGGCTCATACCAATGTGCCAGGCCTGCTTCTTTCAGTTTTCCTCCAGCGATCGTACTTTCAGTTGTTCCAAGAATGGCATCTGGATCCAAATAGATTATCAATGAGTGCCATTCAGCATCAGTGGGTACATGCCAACCAGATGGACAAAGGAGAGCAGTATTTACTGAATACCAATTATATAATGCCCCATAAACCGATTTATAGCTACCCGGATCATTATTGTACCAGCAATAGGCGGGTGTTGTTAAATTTATCCAGGTATTAATATCAGTAACATTAGGAAGTGATGTGCCATCTCTCAATTTTGTAGTTTTAAGGTTTTCTTTCATCCACGTCTGGGATCCAATTGTAACAGTATTATAAGTATTTCCATCTTTATCCTTTACAGTGGTATTTAAGGTCGCATCGGCTCCATAAACAGTACCCCCACTATTTACTGCTTTTACACTGTAATGATATGTCTTACCGGATAACAATCCTAAAATATCGGCACTGATACTGGTACTTGATGAACCAGTCAGAGGGCTTTGAGCAGCTGTAACAGTTGAACCATAGGATGTATTAAGCCCGTATTCAAAGGTTACTATGGTGCTGCAATTATTTGCATTCACTGTTCCATACAATGTGGCAGAAGTGTTTTCAATGTTCCCGGCTGTATTTGTAATAGCTGAAGGTGAAGGGCATGTTGTAGTAAAATAATTTCCATCAGGGCTACAGGTTGTACCTCCTGAGTTGACCGCTTTTACTCTGTAGTAGTACTGTGTACCAGGATTCAGATTACTCAATGTAGCACTGACATTAGTCGAGCTTGTTCCAGTTACTGAGGAAGGACTGGCAGAAATACTTGTACCATACAATGTTGTCGTCCCATACTCAAATGTAACAGTTGTGGTGCAACCTGTCCCGTTGGCATTTACGGCACTATTTAAAACAGCAGAAGTTGAACCGACAGATGTTGCCGCTGATACTGCAACCGTAGGCAATGTGCATAAAGTAGAAAATGTTTGATCTGTTCCATAGGTAGAAGAAGGATTACAATTTGTTGCTTTAACTCTATAGTGATAAACTGTAACCGCACTCAAATTTGATAAAGTTACACTTACAGCTGTATTGCTGCTCCCCGTTACTGGACTTTGTGTTGCTGTTATGGTACTGCCATAGCTTGTATTTAATCCATATTCAAAAATTACTGTCGTGGAGGAATTATTTGCATTTACAGTTCCATTAAGTGTTGCCGTCGCTGAGCCAACACCAGATGCAACATCGGTTACAGCGGAAGGTGCTGTACATAGCGTATTAAACTGCAATTCATTACCGTATCCGGTGCCTGCACTATTGTTAGCATAAGCACGCACATAATAAGTTATCCCGGGAAGTAGGTCGGCAAGTTTACTCTTAAAAATTCCTGTGCCTGTACCATTAATAGTTTTACTGTTAATTATTGTTGGATTAACTGTGGTGCTCCAGCATACTCCTCTGGCAGTGACAGAAGAGCTTCCTTCATTTGTTACATTTCCGCCACAGACAGCCGAATTTGAAGTAACTGAATCAACACTTGCAGTGGTGACTATGGGAGGGACGGGTGTGTCAGGGGTTGTTGTGAATGTAACCTCATTACCCAACTTTGTGCCGCCGCTATTGGTAGCATAAGCCCTGACATAATAATTTGTTCCCGGAGTAAGTCCTGTAATATCACTGGTGAAGATTCCCGTTCCCTCGCCATCGGTTGTTTTGTTATTGGTAATGGAAGTAATTGTCGCAAGGCTCCAGCAGACACCGCGTGCTGTAACAGGTGTCCCTCCCTCGCTTGTTACGTTGCCACCGCCTACAGCAGTTGTTTTTGTTATACTGGTGATTGATGTGGTTGTGACCTCAGGCGGGGCTGCAGACTTTGTTGTGAAACTGATCTCACTGCCATATACTGCTTCACCTCCAAGGCTGCAGTATGCCCTTACATAATATTCTGTTTCTGGTTCCAGGCCTGTCAGGCTGCTGGTGAAATCGCCCTTAACTGCAACGCCAAGTGCTGTTTTTGTTCCTGAAATTAATGGACCTGTAGAAGTGCCATAGCAATGCCCATGCTGAGTTGCCCCTTCTCCAACGTCAATGACAGTCCCCGAAACATCTGCTGTTGTGGTCAGGATGTTTGATACCTCACCTGTCTCAACAGCCATCTTCTTATCGGGATTACAGCAAGGAACATATACTAATCCTGTAATTATAAGAAACAGGATTAACCTTTTGGTTTTCATTGTCGATGAACTTGACTTTAACAAAGTTACGTGACAATAAGTATACAAGTCAAGTTTATTTCATCCGAGTAAGTGTCCAGTCGTCCGAAACCTAAGGAAAATGGACAGTCGGACAGGGAAGAGAGTAACCCGAACACCTTATGACCTGGTCAGTTATCTTTTAAACAGCGGACTGAATAACCATTTTTCTTATCGAGAGCGAGAGAACTTATTAATGTGGAATTATTAATCACGGCAATATCCCAAGCATTACTTATATCATACTCGGTAGAACTCCACCAGACACCAAGTTCCCCAATGCTGTAGAATATTCCATTGCCATGACGGCCGCCACCCGGAAGGGCAGTAAAACCTATTTCATTCGTGGCACCTTCGTTAGGACTTTGCCAGTGTGTTGTGCCTGTTTCTTTTAGTTTGCCGCCTGCAACGCTTTCACCTCCAAGATATGTTGTTAGGGTTGTCCATTCGGTATCGGTAGGTACATGCCAGTTGATGGGGCATACATTTTTGCCACCATTGCTTGCTGCATCCACTACATACCAGTTGTACAAGGCTCCATAAGTAGTTTTATATGTAGTTGCATCATTATTATACCAGCAGTAGCCAGGTGTGGAGAATGTTACCCATGAGGTACTATCAGGAACCAAAGGTATGGCAGTACCATCGTTGTATTTGGTAGTTTTTAAATTTCCTGCAATCCAAACCTGTGTTCCTATTTTAACTGTACTATAGGTATTACCATCGATATCGGAAATTATATTAATTGTTCCTCCAATATTAATGTCCCCACTCACAATTAAATTGTTCTGTAAGTCTAAAACTCCCAATATATCAACGGTGTCTGCATTAGCCTTTAACAAGAATCTTTGTGTCAGGTCCTGATTGATCGCTACAATATTGAATGTAGATGAAGCATCTGTACTATCTTTTCGAACATAAATCCTTGTACTATCCGGACTAACTGAAAGATAGTCATAGTTCAATCCTTTTGTAGTGCCGAAGCCACCGATGGAAAAGCCTCCTTTTACTGATCTAGTTCCTGCATTGTTCAGATAAACTTTTGTACTGTCTCGTGTTACACGTAGATACTCTTCTCCTGTAGTTTTAGAAGTACCAAATCCACCTATAGCAAAACCACCCTTTACTCCCTTGCCTGTATTAGTGTCAATGTAGACTCTTACACTGTCGGGATTGACAACTAGCAGATTTTGGGATGGAGCTTTAGAAGTACCAAATCCACCTATAGCAAAACCACCCTTTGATCCCTTTGCACCGTCATCGACATAAATCCTAACTCCTTCGTTATAGACAGCAAATACGGTTTGACCGTCTTTGTTCTTAACCTCAAACAACGCTTCATCCATAGCAGATGTCTGACCTGTTACCGCAAGCTTTTTGACAGTGCCACTAAGGTTATCTGCAACCATTGCAAAAGGCACAGTCCATAATTTTGCTGATCCCATGTTTTTCCACGAACTCTGGTAGTATATCTGGGTTTTTATGTATAACGGAATGGTGGTCCAGTCTATGTCGCTAAAAGCCGCCACCGATGAAGCAGGTTGTCTTAAACCTAATCCAAATACAAGAGAGAAAACACCATGTGCATCTGTTCGTACAATTGAATGCAACTCTTCCCATACCGTAACAGGAATCAAGGTATCGGAAAGAATACTTATTTTGACCTGTAGATCCGTATTCTTTAAGGGATTCCCAGAGACATCACCGGCAAGAGCCTGGTAATTAAATCCTTGCGGAACTTGAGAAGATAAAAGACAAAAGGTTAAAGATAAAAGTAGAGAGAGAATGACTTTTGTTTTCATTACAATAGGTATTAGAACTTTGAAAACTAATTAATTGTATGGAAGGTAGGTCAAAAATTAATGCAAATCAAATAAAAACCATCCACCCAGACGTATTTCCAGATGGATGGAATTAGCACGGTTGATTTTCAGGGGTTCTTAAGATTTTAGAGTTGAGAGGAACCATCTCAAAATAACCGAAAACAAAATGCAGCATGACTCAACTTTATAATATTATCTTGAAGAATATAATGTAATAGGCAATGCCCCTAATAATGAATACTTCCTTGACTTCTATAGTCAATTTAACGGCATCTACAGACACTTTCTCCCCTTTAATTATATCAGGGAAATCTACGAGACATATAGCCTTAAATGGACAATAAATGCGCCTTAACTTGCTTGTCTTATCAATAATCAGCAAGCTCTCTGCAGATACCCATTTCAACAGTTCTTTTAGATATTCTTCCTTACTCATGAAGATTTTGATATTACTTAATAATTTGTATTAGT
>CAZLCF010000237.1:0-4966 GCA_964557905.1 uncultured Rikenellaceae bacterium
AAAGTATGCCGGATCCGTTGAATGATATGATTCCCTGTCATAACCGATCACTGAATAAAATGCCTGATTTGCAAATTCCAGGTTCCATTCTCTGTCATAAAAAGAGATACCATCATCCGCTGACTGAATTAATATCCTGAAGAATTTATCTGACTCATAATATTTTTTGGTTAACAGATCTTTTTGGTTTTCAAGTTCCTCATTTGTCTTCTGAAGCTGGATATTTATCTCTTCAATTCTTTCATTTTTATTTGTGAGTTCCAGGTTGATCCTTTTCAGTTTCAGGGAAAAATATATTATTCCGGCACAGATAATAACGAGGGCCCCTAGGATTGTAAGAAGCAAGTGAAGAAATGCTGTCGAAATTGTCTGAGCTACATTTAAAGGTCCGGTCAGATCACTACTTTCCTCAGCTGAGCCGAATAATTGCCAAGGAATAGAAACCATTAACAATAACATAGTAACAGCAGGCAGAAAACTGCTGTATTCTTTTTTCATACTATTCCAACTGCCCTTCATCATTATCAGATTCAATAAGAAATTGAAAAATATTCCCCTGATTTTCAATAACAAAATCGGGAGCAAATTTATGTATTCAAAAGATATGATAACCTGATTTTTTTCACAAAAAATGTTAAATTGCAGGCAGATAATCAGGTATAAAACACCAGGCAAGGATGGAAAGAGATAAATCGCTGGCAAACTACAGGAAATACAGTAATGATGAAATAACCGTATACTGGAAACTTGTTGCCTGTATCCATGCATCATACTGTTACACGGAGCTCATTGAAGTATTTGATCCCGGGAAAAGACCATGGGTCAACATGAAGGGAGCACCGACAAATATGATTATAGAAACAGTCAATTTATGCCCCACTGAGGCCCTTACCTGGAAGTGGAATGATGGTGAAAAGAACAAAACAGTGGGCAGCGAACATACAAATCATATAAAATTCAGAAGGCCTGAACTGATGGATCAGGATCAGCCGGCACACATTGAAAATCCTGTAATGGTGAAAATCATGACTGACGGACCCATCGTAATCAAGGGCAATTTTACTCTGTTATACAACGGCAATAAAAAAGAGATCGAAGAAAGCCTTGTTTCAATATGCAGATGCGGGGAAAGCGATCATAAGCCTTTCTGCGACGGGCGACACAGAAAAACAGGTTTTGCCGATTAATTTTCAGAAGATGGAAGAGAAAAAAGAAAACAAATCGCAGGCAATAATCGAGGTCATTGACTCAGGTCCGCTCAGGATAACGGGGAATTTCATATTAAAGGATCTTCAGAGGGACAAAGAATCCATACCTGATGAAGTATTTTTATGCAGATGTGGAAGATCAGCCACCAAGCCGTATTGTGACGGATCCCATAAGAGATAAGCAGCTTTCCTCTAACCAGCTTTAAGCAAAGAAGTTACCATTTCAGCAGCTTCCCTGAATGAGATTGCAGAAGATACTGCAAGTCCTGAATTGTCAATTATTTTCTTAGCTTCTTCTGCATTTGTGCCCTGCAGTCTTACTATCACAGGCACATTTATTTTTCCAATAGATTTATAAGCTTCAACCACTCCATTGGCCACTCTGTCGCATCTTACGATCCCGCCAAAGATGTTGATGAGAATTGCCCTGACGGCAGGATCTTTCAGGATGATCCTGAATCCTGCTTCGACTGTCTTGGCATTGGCTCCGCCTCCCACATCAAGAAAGTTAGCAGGTGATCCCCCCGATAATTTGATTATATCCATAGTTGCCATGGCAAGACCTGCACCATTTACCATGCAACCAACATTTCCGTCAAGCTTGATAAAATTCAGCTTATTATCAGCTGCTTCAACCTCAACAGGATCTTCCTCATTCAGATCTTTCATTTCGGCAAGGTCAGGGTGTCTGAACAGAGCATTATCGTCCAGTACGACCTTACAGTCAACAGCCAGGATCCTGTTATCGCTTGTTTTAAGCACCGGATTTATCTCAAGAAGCTGGGCATCACATCCTGTGAAAGTTTCATAGATACCATTCAGAAATTTTATCATATTGACGTGTGCAACACCTGATAAGTCCAGATTAAAAGCAATATTCCGGCATTGAAAAGGACGAAGGCCAGCACCGGGATTGATCTCTTCCGTAAAAATAAGGCTGGGTGTTCTTTCCGCAACTTCTTCTATTGACATTCCCCCCTCAGGTGAGTACATCACAGTGTATCTGCCTGTGTCCCTGTTCAGTAATATACTAATATAGAATTCCTTTATTTCTGATTCCCCCTTGTAATAGACATCCTGAGCGATCAGCACCCTGTTTACCCTTTTACCTGAAGTTCCTGTTTGAGGTGTAACTAATTGCATGCCTAACATTTTTGAAGCCAGTAAACCTGCTTCCTCAATACTTTTTGCCAGTTTTACTCCGCCGCCCTTGCCTCTGCCACCTGCATGGATCTGGGCCTTGACAACAAAAAATTCCGATCCGAATTTTTCCCGGATCTGACTGGCAACCAAAACAGCCTGATCAGGTGTCTCAGCGACAAAGCCTTCCTGTATATCAACATTATATGCACGAAGCAATGATTTACCCTGAAACTCATGAATATTCATCTTGCATCTATTAAGTTTAATGTCCTTCCCGTAACAGAATTCGCTGACTACAAAATAAAAGGAATAAACGGATTTTTAGTTATTTTGTCATAAAAAAGAATGCGTAAGCTTCAAAACAAAGAGCTGGGCAGAAAGAGTGTTGATCAGTTCAGAAAATCTGAAAAATTCCCGGTTATAATCGTCCTTGATAATGTGAGGAGCCAGAGTAATGTGGGATCGGTTTTCAGGACTGCTGACGCTTTTCTGATCGAAAGTATTTATCTGTGCGGGATTACTGCAACACCCCCTCACCGTGAAATTCAGAAGACTGCATTAGGAGCAACTGAATCTGTCTCCTGGAAGTATTTTAAAGAGACAGCAGACGCAGTAAAAGAACTCAAATCATCAGGATATAAAATAGTGGGTATTGAACAAGCTGAGGGTTCAATCCTGCTTGGCGAATTCAAAGTTGAAAAGAATACCCGGTATGCTGTGGTATTCGGTCATGAAGTCAACGGTGTAGCCCAAAAAGTACTGGATGAGTGTGATTTTGTGGTAGAAATACCACAGTTTGGAACCAAACATTCGTTCAATATTGCCGTAAGTGCGGGAATAGTGCTTTGGGAGTTGCATAAAAAAAAGCCACCTGATTAAGGTGGCTTTTCTTCAGAAAATATTTTATTACTGAACTATTGACTTAAATGTATCGTCGTTCCAGTATTTGAAAAGTTCGAGGTCGGTTTTTGCATAGGCTTTAAAGTCAGCATTGAATCCGACAGCTTCGCGCAGGCCGTTAAGCATATAATCTCTGTTATCAAGACGTGCACCTACAATTGCCTTGAGATATGAAGGTTTTCCGCATTTGCACATTTCTGTCATACTGTCGAGAGTGACTTTTGCCTTATTGACATCATTCTTAAGCACCTGGGCAAGGGCAAGGTTGAAGCAAGGCTCTGAACCGAAGTAATTTACTGCATCATCATATTTCCCTTCAGTTATTGCCAGAACACCAAGTCCCCATTTTGATTCAGTGGTAGCGGCGCTCATAGATGTGAACAATTCTTTAGCTTTTGCCAGATCGCCTTTTACGAGATAGCAGAAACCAAGATTATTCTTGACAACATCGTTATTGTCAATTGCCTTTGCGACTTCGTAAGCAGCTATTGCTTCATCTGTTTTGCCTAAAGACATTAATGCATAACCTACGTTATTTGCTGCACGGATGCATGTAGGATTAGCTACCAGAGCAGCTTTGTAGAATGAGAGTTGTTCGTCTGCATCTTTTGTAAGAGTACCTGCATAGAGCAGCTCTTCGAGGCTCAGAACCGAAGGATCTGATTTGGCCTGTGCAAGGATCTGTTCATCGCTTCTGCCGACTTTATCAACATTGATGAGCATTTTTGACCTTCTGAGCTTAGGAAGAATATCTGTTTTGAGAGCTTCATAAGCTGCTGCCATGTTCTTGATCTCCTTTTCCCGAACCTCAGGATCGGCATACATTGAAAGAACACGCAGAATAAGGTCTTTGTCCTGCAGCGTTGAGCTTTCAACTTCGGTCTTAAATCCGTCCCAGTCTTCAGGTGTGGTCTTTTCATCAAAGAAACCGGCTGTTTTGGCAGCTTCAACTTTTTCAAATTCCTTTTTCAGGAGTTTGTCGGCTGCGGTGCCTCTGTTGCCTGAAAGTTTTGTATTCAGGTCCAGTCCGCCGTCCGGAGAAGCATAAGAACTGATCCCAACGCCTTTAAACTGACGGTTTGCATCAGTACTGACAGCTAAGATATAATCTTTCAGTTTGACAATATCCTCAGCTTTCAGTTCGCTGCTGCGAATATCATACTGATTGATCACATAGTTTATATCAGCAGCCTGACTCTCAGGGATAATTCTGACGTAGTTATCCTTCATAGCTATAGATTTTGCATGCTTCATCACGAGTGTTGATGTAGCTATGACGCCATCTGCTAATGGGACAGGATCAAAATCAAGACTTTTAGCTCCTCTTACAGCTTTAACCCTTAAGATCAGCTTTGATACCTTCATGGCGTCCTTGTATGGAACGGACGAGGTATACTTAAAATTACCACCATTATAAGTGATCACTGGGTTATTAGCCTGAACGCTTTCACCCTGAACAACGGCATCAACTTTTTCAAAATTGGATTCACCGCCCTCATAGGTAAGAACCGGGGTTGCTGTCAGGGTAGTTTTCTTGTCGAAATAGCTTGCAGGGAATTGTCCTGTGATTTCAACATTTACAACGCCTGCATGTGTTTCAAGAACTTTTGGATTAACCTCATACTTGATTAAGCCTGCGTTTTTCTTCATCTTATTCAGACCGCTGCAACTTGACATTACAACTGCGGCCAGGATAAGGATAAAATAGCTACTGA
>CAZLCF010000238.1:0-4955 GCA_964557905.1 uncultured Rikenellaceae bacterium
CGGTATAATTCCCCAGCAGTTTCCTGTTTTCACGCTGGTCAATAAAAAATCCTGTCTTTTGTCCGGTTACCCAGTCAATTCTGAATTTGAAGCCATTTTCAGTTGCTGTGACCAAACCGGAATCACCATATAAGAATTCATTTGTTCCTTTTATTCCAGACATGAACGGTATTGTACCTTCGCTTTTATCATATACTGCAACCAGTTTATTGCTGATCAGTTCAACAAGTATTGCTGAAAATTCTTTTCTCATCCTGTACATTCCAACGGAATGCATCTGCATGACGGCAACACCATTATAATAATCTATAATCAGTCCGGGAAGGTCATCTCCTTCTGCATGAACCAGCCTGAATACATTTGTCTGCGGATCATCCATCAAACCGAGTGATTCCCTGTATTTTACCGCACCCCTGATCTTTTCCCTGAAGAAATTAATATCAGGTTCAATCTTTTCAAAGGAGAGTATTCTTACGGCAATTGAACCCGGCTGATAGTGTCCTGTTGCGAGAAAGGCATCTTTATTGTCATAGACATCCACCAGGTCGCCTTCAACAGGATTGCCACAGATCTTCTTAATCGCTCCGGAAAATATCCACGGGTGATATCTTCTTACTGACTGGTCCTTACCTGATTTCAGGATGATCTTTGTTCTTTCCACAGTCTACTGCATCAATTTTTTATATATCTCGTAGCAAATCCAGGCATCGGTCGCGGCGTATATTCGCTGAGCCTCGGTCAGTTCCTCCGCTTCCCAGTCGGTTACCTGCTGACGTTTTGAGATCCTGAATCCCAGCACAATAGCTGCCAGCTTTTTAAGCCCGGAGCTATGGATGCCATAATTCTTTACCATTTTCTGCAGGTCAATAAATCCTTCCGGATTAAATTTCCTGACATTTTTCAGAAACCTGATATCATCATGCACAGCCACTCCGGCTTTGATGATCTCCGGATCAGCCAGTATATCAGCCAGCTCGCCGGGTATTCCTGTTTTGTTAATCCTGAAAAGACAGGCCAGATCAGAAGTTGCCAGCTGAATAAGTGAAACCTTATTTTTTCGTCCTTTCCTGAAGGAAGGTCTGGTTTCCGTATCAAAACCAAGGATCTTTTTTTTCTGGATCCGCGATAAAACTTTAGTGAAAGCTTTCAGATTATCTACAACCACAATTTCACCTTTGAACCACAACAGGTCATAATTAATCAGCTCCTCAGCTGAAATGTCTTCACGGTATTTATTTTTCATCATCCCCTCTGAATTCCTTTTGTCTTTTTGAAATAAACCATTGCGATGTATCTCTTTTGTCCTCAGCTTCCCTTTTATCATTTTCAACCTTTCCGATTTCTTCGCCTGAATAGATGAATTTATGGATTGCCCTCATGGCATTTACCAGCTTCTGTCCCCATATGTTCTCAAAGTTCATCCGGCATTCCCATATTGCATCATTCATAACCTCCTGTGTACCTGTCTGGTATAAAAGCAGGAAGTCTTTCATATCCTGGTAGATATCGGCCATATTCTCTGCCAGACTTGAAGGCACCAGGATTTCTGATTCACTTAGTCTGTCATCGAAGATATCGAGGTATTCATTTGCAGTTCCGAATTTTTCCCTGAATGAATTATGTATCCTGTTCCAGTCGGATTCCGTGACAAACTTCTCATTCCCGTCTTCAAAAAACGGTTCCAGGGCAGGCAGCAGTGAGGCTTTAAGATACATAAGAGGCAACAGGCGCTGCAGTATTTTAAGAATCTCATCACCTTTCAGTTCTCCGGCATGTTCCGTATATTTACAATATTCGTTTGCTACCGCAACAAACTCAACCACATTCCTTGAATAAACAGGATCTGTTTTCCTATCCATTTTTGTAAGATCAGACAGCAAAAATAGGTATTTATAACGAAAACTTATTATGCTGATAAGCTGGCGGTAAATCTTGAATAAAGAAGCATTTTTGATTTTTTTTTTTGAAAGAGATGCACTAAATCGTAATTTTACATTTCCAGCAATTCAAAATCTTATGGAAGATACAAACCAGCAACTCATTACTGATATCCGACAAGGTGATCTTGCTGCTTTCGAAGAGCTCCATAAGAGGTATTATATTTTTCTTTGTCTGGTTGCCGAGCATATTGTTAAAAATCCTTACGATGCTGAAGAAATTGTATCGGATGTATTTATCAGGTTATGGAATATCAGAGAAAAAGTTGACATAACTGCTTCACTTAAAGCTTATCTGGTTAAAGCTGTTTACAATACCTCATTAAATTACCTTGAACAGAATAAAGTATATAACAAATTAACTGACCGTTTCAGCAATTCAGATCTTATATTATTTGCCTGGGATAGTGATTATCCTCTTGGACAGTTATTCGAAAAAGAGATCCTGAATATTCTTGATGATGGCATTACCAGACTTCCAGATGCCTGCAGAGAGATATTCTTGCTAAGTCGCAATAAAGAACTGAAGTATATCGATATTGCAGACAAACTCGGAATTTCGGTAAATACAGTTAAAACCCAGATGAAGATTGCACTTGCACGCCTCCGCGATAGCCTTAAGGATTATATGCTTATGCTAATTCTCCTTTTCTTACCGGGAATTTGAATAATATTTCTCCTCCCTTCACCCTCTCTTGATTTTTTCCTGTCTTTATATTTAGATTATAACACTATTAGATTATAACACTATGCAAACTAAAGAAACCATACAATCCGCAGACAATTTAATTTCAAGCTATCTGAAAGAGGAAATAACCGCTGAAGAGACAAGAGAACTTTTAAATTGGATAAAACTTGACAAAGCCAATAAGCAATATTTTGATGAATGTTGTGAAATCTGGATGACATGTAAAGCATCTTCTAAAAATCCCGGTTATAATGTTCAGAAGGGCTTTTGGAAGTTCAGGCAAAAAATAAAAGCAGAAGAAGATTTACATACCGGCACAAACAAAGCAAGTTTGTTCAGAATAATTACGAGGTACGCTGCAATATTTATCGCTGCTTTTTCTTTAGGCGGGCTTCTGTTTTATTATATAGGAAGGAATCGGATTACCTATCCCGGAAAAAGTATCAGTGAACTTGTCGTTCCTCTGGGATCACGCGCCTACTTCTCCTTGCCTGACGGAAGTGTAGTAACACTGAATGCCGGGAGCACATTAAAATACAATAACCTGTTTGGTATAAATGAAAGAGTAGTCCAGCTTGAAGGAGAGGGATACTTCAACGTAACAAATGATAGTGAAAGACCTTTTATTGTCAAAACTACATCTCTGAATGTCACAGCATTAGGAACAGAATTCAATGTTAAAGCCTATGCAATGGACAAAACAATTGAAACTACTGTGGTAAATGGTTCCATAAAAATTGAACCTTTAACCGATAACAGTATGGGAGAAATAACAGTGCTTAAGCCTAATCAGAAACTTACATTCTATAAAGAAGATTCAAGTACAATTGATGAAACAAAAAAACCAGAAGAGAAAATTGAAACCGGGATAAAGCCTTTGAAGGTTCAAAAAACAGCAACAGTTCCCAGGTTAGTGAAAGAAAATGTTAATGTAGAGCCGGTTGTATCATGGAAAGAGAACCGCTGGATATTCGAGCAGCAGAGTCTTTCACAGATTGCCGTTGACCTGGGGCGCAGATTCGATGTCCAGATCGTCTTTGATTCGGAACGGCTCAAATCTTACAGATTCACGGCAACAATCCTGGCAGAACCTATTGAGCAGGTTCTGGAGGTAATGAGTATTTCAGCCCCTATCAATTTCAAGCTGAAGGGAAAGGTAGTGACATTATCTGAGAATAATGATTTCATTAAGATTAATAAAAATCTCTATACACAGCCTGATTAACCATTATTAACCTAAACTTTTTGCCTATGGTAAAAGACGAAGAAGATAATTAAACAAAACGCAGGATGCTTGTGACATCCCGCGTCCGGTTTTAGAAAGTATAACCAATGTTGCTTTCTTGAGGCAAAACATTGGTATGTTAAACTTTAAAAACATTTCAAAATTATGAAAAAAAAACCTCAAAACCTTATCCCGTTTTCTTATCCGGGAATAAAAAAACTTCTGCTAACCATGAAACTAACTCTAGTCCTAGTCTTTATCACCGTCTTGCAGGTTAGTGCAAATGTTTACTCCCAGACCAGCGTTACACTTGATATAAGGGAAAAACCAATCCGTGAAGTGCTGAAATCAATTGAGCAGCAGACTGAAATCAGATTCTTTTTCAGTGATGATTTGCTGGCGATGAACAACCTGATTAATTTAAAAGCGGACAACAAGAACATTATCAGTGTGCTTAATGAAATGTTCCTGGAATCTCCTCTCACTTACAAAGCTTATGAGAACAACCTGATTGTAATAGTGCCCAGGAACCTTCTTCAGCAAAAAAGAATTACCGGTATAGTTACGGACATATCCGGGGCTCCCCTTGCGGGTGTTAATATAGTTGCTGTCGGCACGGCAGTAGGCGTTATCTCAGGTACCGACGGGCGATACAGCATTGAAGTCCCGCTCGACGTAAAAAGTCTGACATTCACATTTATCGGAATGCAAACACAGGAAGTAGAGATAGGCGACAGGACCCAGATAAATATCACTATGGCTGAATCGGCTATCGGTCTTGAAGAAGTAGTGGTAATCGGTTACGGAACCCAGAGAAAGAGCGATATTACCGGCTCTGTTGTTTCCGTTTCGAACGAACAAATAACCGCCCGCCCTGTAACCAACTTATTCCAGGCCCTCCAGGGTAAAGCTGCAGGTGTCGATATTACCACCTCTATTCGCCCCGGTGAAGTGGGAAACATTTATATCCGCGGCGCGCGTTCGCTTACCGCTTCCAACTCGCCTCTTTATGTTGTTGACGGTATTCCCATTATGTCGAATTCCGGGATTGAAACACTGAACGAGCAGGATATACAATCGATAGAGATACTGAAAGACGCTTCGG
>CAZLCF010000239.1:0-4947 GCA_964557905.1 uncultured Rikenellaceae bacterium
ATGAAGAGAACTGGGGCCTGAAAAAGCTGGCCTATCCTATTCAGAAAAAGTCGACCGGCTTTTATTATCTTATTGAATTCAAAGGGCCAGGCAGCCTTATTGAGAAACTCGAGGTCCAGTATCGCCGTGACGAAAGGATAATCAGGTTCCTGACATTCAGGATGGAAAAATTTGCCGTCGAATATGCTGAGAAAAAGAGAAAACAAAAAGAATCAGAAAAAAGCAAGGAGGAATAAGATATGGGACAGAATGAAACAGAAATCAGATATTTGACTCCCCCTACCGTTGAAGTCAAGAAAAAGAAGTACTGCCGTTTTAAGAAGAACAGGATCCGCTATATCGATTACAAGGATCCGGAGTTTCTCAAGAAGTTCCTGAATGACCAGGGGAAAATACTTCCCCGCAGGATTACAGGCACATCGCTTAAATATCAGAGGAAAGTGGCAAAATCTGTTAAAAGAGCCCGTCATATTGCCCTTCTTCCTTATGTTACTGACCTGCTAAAATAAGGAGGAGACGCGATGGAGATCATATTATTACAGGATGTTAATAAGGTCGGACAGAAGGATGATCTGGTAAAAGTAAAGTCAGGATATGGCAGAAATTATCTGATACCGAGAGGATATGCAATTGCAGCGACACCTTCGGCAAAAAAGATGCATGCTGAAAATCTCAAACAGAGAGCTCATAAGGAAGAGAAGATCAAGGCTGAAGCCCAGGACCTGGCAACAAAAATGGCCGACCTGAAAATTGTTGTCGGAGCAAAAACCAGTTCTTCAGGCAAGATTTTCGGATCTGTAAATACCATTCAGATTGCAGAAGCCCTCAAGGAAAAAGGATTTGAAATTGACCGTAAGAGCATTTCATTGCCTGAGGATCAGATCAAAGAAATCGGAAAATATAAGGCGACGATCAAGCTGCACAGGGAAGTTAAAGTGGATATTGAATTTGAGATAAAAGCTGAATAATCAGTGTAATATTATAAAAAAAGGACATGCAATTGCATGCCCTTTTTTATTTCACGGCAACAGTCTCAATCTCAATCAAAGCACCCATTGGCAGGTCTTTAACTGCAAACGCAGCCCTTGCGGGATGATTCTCAAAATAATACCGTCCATATACTTCATTCATAGCTTTGAAATTAGCTATATCACTCAGGTAACACGTTGATTTGACCACTTCCACAAAACTGTAACCGGCTGCCTGAAGAATTGCATCAATATTTTTGAATACCTGGACTGTCTGAGCAGAGATGTCACCTTCAACCAGTTTGCCTGTTGCAGGATCGATGGGTATCTGTCCTGAAATGTAGAGCGTTCCGTTGATTTCAACGGCCTGACTGTAGGGTCCGGTAGCCGCAGGAGCCTTCTGTGTTTTAATTATCCTTTTCATTTTATTACCTTATTAATAATTATCATGATAATCATGTCGCCTTTCATATTTAAGATCAGCCAGAACAGAGGCTTTGACCCTGATGGAGAAAGTCCACATTTTCATATAACCGTTTGGTATCCAGCTGAATCCCATATCCCAGCAATGAAGGTCCCGGCTTACCTGTATCTGTGTCATAGTGATCTTTTTCCCGGCGAAATCGTATCCTGAACTGTACGAAACAGCCATCTTCTTGGTCAGTTTGATATTCCCGTTTACAGAAAGTGTCTGCGAGATCATTGATTTTAAGGCAGGCTTGGTATAATTAAAGCTGTACCTTACACTCATTGTCCATGGAACATTGAATTCAGGGTATCCGTAGCTGTCAAAACCAGCTGTCCCCGGACTTAATGTTCCGGCAGGTTTTGCCCCTTCAACGGGTCTCTGCATTCCCGACGGATTTATTCCAGCAGTCGCCGTGGCATTCTTTTTGGCATCTTTCCCTTTCAGCAGATCATTGAGGCTGAAATCGAGACTTACCGAGAAACTGGTAAGACGCAGCGGCTTATGATCCTGGCTGTAATAATAAGTCGATATAGGGCTTCCCTTGCTGTTAAGCCCATACACTGAAAAACTACTGTTTGCGGAAATACCTATTTTTTCGAAGAGGGTGGTTCTCATTACCATAGAAACCGGAGACCACCTCATTGAGTCTGCAAATATGTTATACGATGTGGACATACCGAAATTATCTATCAACTTGACATTTTTCGCTTTACCTGTTGTGTCTCCGCGTTCAAATACTTTAGCCTCCAGAATGTTGGTCAGATTAAAAGAGACACTGCCGCTTTTACTGGACAGAGAAGGTGTCCCGAAAATATTTCCCTCAAAAACTGAATATTTGGTCGTCTTACCTGAAGCATCGCTTTGCACCTCCTGATACATTTTTGAACTGAGTCCGTTAAAAGCAGGTATAAAATTGAAGCTTACCGAGGGTTTCATCACATGACGTATGGCATCAATCCTGGAATCGGGGTTGACGAAATCAAATATGCCGAAGATCTGTGGGCTATAGCCTGCACTTATTGACGGATTAATTGCGTGACCATAAAACACTCCCTGAAGGGTATCGAAAACAACTTTCTCGTTATCAGGATCCCATCTCCTTGCATACTTGCGGGTATATATTACACCCTTGTACGATACCTGCGGTGAGATTGAAAAATTTCTGAAAGGACGGATCTGCAGACTCAATGGAGCCTCATGAGTAAAACCATTCCGCATATTATTCCAGACCTTATTGGTAAACAGAATGCTGTCACTTGTATTAATTTGATTATCCACGGAGGCCGAGTATTGGAATTGAAGTTCCTGCCACCACTTCATTGTTCCGCCACTCCTGCCCTTCAAGGGATATATTCTTGCAGCATTAAAGCTTACCTTCGGAAGGTTGAGGCTTACGGTTTTATTCTTGACATTCTGGCTGTGATTCATGCTGGCCGAGATATTAAAAGGGGTTCCTTGCCATGTCTTTGAATAGCTTACGCTCGATTGCCTCTGCGTGGTTATGTGCTCATTAAGATTATAGCTGTTGTTCCTGTCAAATCCGCTTGAGCTCATATTTACGCTTGCAGAAAACCTTGAACCCGGCCTTGCTTTGGCATTCTGACTATACGTCCATCCGATGCTGTAGTTCTTGAATTCATAATAATCTGACAATCCTTTATGTCCGGATACATTTTTGGCATAGCTGAACGAAAAATTACCGCTGTACTTATATAATTTGTTATAACTGGTCTGAGTATTTAATAACCATGATCCATTAGTAAAAATATTCCCTCTCATGGTGAGGTCAAAATAATCATTTATTGCAAAGTAGTAACCTCCCTCAGTAAGAGCATATCCCCTGCCCGCCTCATAATGCAGCTTTGGTATCAGTATGCCGGATGCGGCTGGCTTTGTCTGAATCGGGAAATACCCGAATGGCAGATAAACCGGTAAAGGGATTCCTTCCAGCACAAGGTTCCCTGGACCAGAGATTATTTTCTTACCGGGATAAACCTTTGCTTTTTTAAGTGCTATATAGAAATGAGGGGTATCGGCATCACAAGTCGAATATGTACTGTTGTAAATGTTTGAGGTTCCGTCTTCCAGAAGCTTTGTGACCTCGCTATGCAAAAGGCCTTCCTGCTGCCGGGTAACTATATTTTTAACTATGGCTTTCCCCGACTTGAAATTATACCTTAATGTATCTGCATTAAATTCTTCTGACCCTGATTTAAAATGCGGCCTTCCAATAACATTTCCGGTTGTGTCCTTTACTCCCATCGCAAAGATCTGGTTATTTACCATATTGAAAATGATAGAATCCGCTTCTATGAGAATATCTCCATAGTTGATTTCAGCTTGTCTGACAAGTGTGACTTTTTTATTAACAAGATCATTTTTTTTTAAACCTGCCGCTTTGTAGGTCACCTGTTTGTCAATAGCATCCGGGGAGATTTTCAGGAGGAGGATGGTATCAGTTGTTGCAGCGTCGTTTTTTACCGGGATCGTGTCAGGAATAATCCCTGCCTCCTGTGAGAACAATGATACAAATTGGACCATCGCGAGGAACACTACAAGGAACCGTTTTTCTTTAAAAAAATACAACTTAAATACTATTTTTGTATAGTTTTTGTGTGACTTCGGGATGTTAGCGGCAAAACTATTAAAAAAACACGAACTAAACATGTGTACAGGAGTTAAAAACGGGAAACACAACACCATTAATATATATGCTGCATTGATACTGTTACTTATTCTTTTTCCACCCCGCATCATTTATGCAGCAAAATCTGATCCAAAAACAGACGGAAAATGGATTATTGTCATCGATCCCGGACATGGCGGCAGAGACCCGGGCGCATCGGGAAGCTTTAGCAAGGAAAAGGATATCAACCTTGCAATAGCCATAAAAACAGGCAATTATTTAAAAGAAAACCTCACGAACGCGACTATTTTATATACCAGAAATGATGACTCAACTGTTGACCTGATAGAACGGCCAAGAATAGCAAATAAAAACAATGCAGACCTGTTCATATCCATACATTCCAATTGGGCAAAATCAAAAAATGTAGCAGGAGCAGAGACTTTTGTTATGGGCCATACAAAGGACCAGGAGAACCTTGAGGTAGCGATGAAGGAGAATGAGGTGATCCTTCTTGAAGAAGACTACTCCACAAAATATGCAGGATTTGATCCGAAGTCCCCTGAATCGTATATCATGTTTACTCTGATGCAGAATGTTTTTCTCGAACAAAGCACGGATTTTGCTGCAAAAATACAGAACCAGTTTAATGTCAGAGTAGACCGGAAGGACCGGGGTGTAAAGCAAGCCGGATTCTGGGTGTTATATAACACCACTATGCCCAGTGTACTTATTGAGACAGGATTTATAACCAATCTTGCTGAAGAGAAATACCTTAATTCTGTCCTGGGACAGGATTACCTTGCTTCTGCCATCTTCAGGGCATGCAGGGATTACATGAATGAAATTGATATCAAGAGCGGAATATCTGCAGTTAAGATCAC
>CAZLCF010000240.1:0-4861 GCA_964557905.1 uncultured Rikenellaceae bacterium
TTATAAAATTAATGGTTCAATTTCTTACCTTCGCAAAAACCAAAAATTTATGAGCAGGAAGGGAAAGGGGAGAAAAAGATCAGGTATTTCCAGGGAATCAGCCACAGAACAGATACTTACAATATTATCAAGAAATCCGCAGCAGGGATTCAACTATAAGCAGATCGCCAAAAAACTTAATATCAATGATCCGTCTGAAAAACAGATGGTCTCAGAGATATTAAAGGAACTCGCAAAGAAAGGAACCGCCAAGGAGGTTTACCAGGGAAAATTCAGTGTCAGGGTGAGCCGGGGTTATATTACCGGTACCGTAGATATGACCCGGATGGGTTATGGATTCATCACCTCTGATGATATTGAAGAGGATGTATTCGTTTCGGCAAAAAATCTCCATACAGCTCTTCATGGTGATAAGGTAAAAGTATGGCTCTATGCCAGGAAAAAGGGTTCCAGGCCGGAAGGTGAGGTTGTTGAGATAATTGAAAGATGGCGCAATTCATTCGTGGGAACTGTTGAGATAATGCCCAATTTCGCATTTCTTATTCCTGACAATAAAAATATGCCATTTGACCTGTTTATTCCTTCTTCAAAGCTGAACGGAGCAAAACAGGGACAAAAAGCAGTAGCAAAAGTCATTGATTGGGATCCCAAATCAAAGAATCCGGTTGCAGAGATCATAAATGTTCTTGGTGAACCTGGATTGCATGAAACAGAAATGCATGCCATACTCGCGGAATTTGAACTTCCATCCCATTTTACCAAAGATGTTGAGCATGATGCGGAAAAGATCCCTGCCGGGATCACTGAAAATGAAATAAAATCACGCCGCGATTTTCGTAACGTGCCTACATTCACTATCGATCCTGAAGATGCACGGGATTTCGATGATGCTCTTTCACTCAGACAACTTGAAAATGGCAATCAGGAAATTGGTGTTCATATTGCAGATGTGACACACTATGTAAAACCTGGCTCACTCACTGAAGAAGAGGCAAAACAGCGGGCTACTTCAGTTTACCTTGTCGACAGGGTAGTACCGATGCTCCCGGAAAGACTCTCAAATCATATCTGTTCCCTGAATCCTTCTGAAGATAAGCTCACCTATTCTGCTGTTTTTGAGATGAATGACAAAGCTGAAGTGATAAATGAGTGGTTTGGCAGAACGATCATTAGCTCAGATAAGCGGTTTTCTTATAATGAAGCACAGGAAGTAATCGACACCGGAGAAGGTGATATGAAAGAGCAAATCCTTATTCTTCATAACCTTGCCCAGCAGCTCCGTAAAAGACGTTTTTCAGCAGGAGCCTTTCTTTTTGAAAAAACAGAAGTGCAGTTTGATCTTGATGAGGATGGTAAGCCCCTTGGAATAAGATTCCGGGATATGGGAACTGCAAACCAGCTTATCGAGGAATTCATGCTGCTGGCAAACAGACACGTTGCAGAACTGGTTGGGAAAAAACTAAAAGGAAAAACCTTCGTCTACCGTATCCATGACAAGCCGGACCCTGAAAAGATTGAGAATTTCAGTCATTTTATCACCCGGTTTGGTTACAAGCTGCTTGAATATGAAAAGATATCATCCCTGCCAAAGGCAATGAACAAATTGCTGAATTCAGTTGCCGGGAAAAAAGAACAGAATATTATTGAAACGCTTGCCTTAAGGGCGATGGCTAAAGCAATCTACTCAACAGATAATATTGGTCATTATGGTCTTGGATTTAAACATTATACTCATTTTACATCGCCGATAAGGCGATATCCTGATATGATGGCACACAGGTTTCTGACAGCATATCTTAATTACGAAGATCCGGGAAGTAAAGAGAAGTATGAAAAGCTGTGCGACCATTCCTCAAAGATGGAGCGTCTTGCTGCTGAAGCTGAAAGGGCATCTGTCAAATATAAGCAGGTGGAGTATATGAGCGATAAAACGGGGAAAGAATTTGAAGGAGTTATTTCTGGTGTTACGGAATGGGGTATTTATGTGGAAATAATTGAGAACCAGTGCGAAGGAATGATCAATATCCGTGAGCTTGGAGATGATTACTATGAGTATGATGAGGATAATTACTGTATAAGAGGCAGGTCAACCGGCAAAGTATATACGCTTGGCGACAAGGTTACAATTGAAGTTGTAAGGGCAGATTTGCAGAAGAAACAGCTGGATTACAGGCTGGTATGAGACTGGTCCTCTTCTATAAGTTTAAGCAATTCACCAACAGCATTTTCCTCTGAAATATTTTTCAAAACCGTTGTCATTCCCCGGTAAATATGGACTTTCCCCTCTCCTGCTCCGACATATCCATAATCAGCACCTGCCATTTCTCCGGGTCCGTTTACAATGCACCCCATTATTGCGATCTTCAATCCCGTCAGATGCCCTGTTGCTGATTTCACCTTTTTTACTGCATCCTGAAGATTAAATTTTGTCCGGCCGCAGGTGGGGCATGAGATATAGCGATTCCGGGTTATTCTTGCTTCCGTGGCCTGCAGAAGGGAGAAAGAGAGGTCTTTTAGCTTTTCTCCCTGCACTTTTCCGCTGTTTGTAATACAAATTCCGTCTGCCTGTTTCAGTATGAAATAACGACCCAGCAATGCAGAGGCATCGATGACAAGCTTTTCAGGATCATCTTCTGCAAAAATCGGACTTAGAAAAACTTTTTCTTGTGAATGTTCTGACAGCAACGGAGGAGTTTTAAAGCTGAAAATGAGCATGTTACCCTGGAATGGCTTGCCATTTTCCTTCAGGTACCTTCCATTATAATAAGTAATGACCTCTGGTTTATAAAAAATATCTCTTGTTTTAAAACTCTGAGAACCTACGTGTGTGGTTACACGTCCCTTTGATCCTCCCAGAAAATGCAATATTTCTTTTGCTACCGGAATTTCATGTTCGGGATCTTCTGTTAAAGAGACTCTGATCGTATCTCCTATCCCTTCAGAGAGAAGAGCTCCTATTCCGGCAGCTGACCTTACTCTTCCGTCTTCACCTTCTCCCGCTTCAGTAACTCCAAGATGTATAGGGAAAGCAACTCCTTCCTTTAGCATCATACTGACAAGCAGTCTGTTGGCTTCCACCACAATGCCTGTATCTGATGATTTCATCGAAAGTACCAGGTTATTGAAATTCTCCGAACGGAATATTCTAATGAATTCCAATGCTGACTGGACCATTCCTCCCTGAGTATTTCCATACCGGGTCATAATGCGGTCTGAAAGTGAGCCGTGATTAATCCCGACACGAATGACTGTATTATTTTGCCTGCAAATATTGATCAGCGGAAGAAGCCGTTCATGGATCCGTTCCAGCTCCTCTTCATATTCTTTATCCGATAATTCTGTTTTTATAAAGGCTGCTCTTTTATCTGCATAATTACCGGGATTTATCCTGATTTTTTCGACAAGCTGTGCAGCAGTTTCGGCTGCAGCAGGATTAAAGTGAATATCAGCTATCAGAGGTGTGTTGAAGCCAGCTTTATGTAGCTCCTTCCTGATGTTTTCAAGGTTTTTCGCTTCTCTGACTCCCTGTGCCGTAAGCCTGATAAAATCTGCACCGGCTTCTATGATCTTTATACACTGCGCAACAGATGCACGGGTATCTAGTGTGTTGGTATTGGTCATTGACTGAATACGGACCGGGTGAGTGCCACCCAGGGGGATGGAGCCGATAAGGATTGATTTCGAGACGTATGGAGTCAAGCTTTCGATCATTACTCCACCTCCCAGCTAGCTCCATCTTTGAGATCCTTCAGTATTATCCCTGCCTTTTTAAGCTCCTCCCTGATTTTATCCGAAACACCCCACTCCTTCCTTGCCTTTGCATCCTGCCTGATGTTAATTATGATCTTTATCAGGTCTTCTGTAAGCTTATCTTTGGTTTTGCCGGTTTCTTCATCCTTTAGCCCCAGTATTTCAAAAACAAATGTCTTGAACAGGCTTTTCATGGTTTCAAGATCACCGGATGCCAGTCTTTCAGTTCCATCACTTGCAGCATTGATATATTTTACTCCTTCAAAAAGATATGATAACAGGATCGGGCTGTTCAGGTCATCATCCATTGCTTCATAGCATTTTGCCTTAAGAGAAGATATATCAACTGTTGATGAAAGAGATGGTTTTAGTTTAGTCAGGGTTTCATTTGCTTTCATCAGCTTCTGCAGTCCCTTTTCTGCTGCCAGCAGCGCTTCGTTGGAAAAGTCAACAGTGCTGCGGTAATGAGCCTGAAGAAGGAAAAACCTGATTGTCATGGGACTATATGCCTGGTGGAGCAATGGATGATCGCCGGAAAAAAGCTGATCAAGGGTAATGAAATTATTAAGCGAACGGGCCATTTTCTGACCGTTAATGGTGATCATATTGTTATGCATCCAATACCTCACAGACTCCCTGCCCTGGGCAGCTGTCGATTGAGCAATCTCGCATTCGTGGTGGGGAAACTGCAGATCCATTCCGCCTCCGTGAATGTCAAAGACTTCACCAAGATATTTTGTGCTCATGGCAGAACACTCAAGATGCCATCCCGGGAATCCTTCGCTCCATGGTGACGGCCACCTCAAAAGATGTCCGGGAACAGCTTTTTTCCAGAGCGCAAAATCGAACGGATTGTGCTTCTCATCCTGTCCCTCAAGATTCCGGGTGTTAGCCTGTAATTCTTCAAGAATACGTCCTGACAGTTTTCCGTAATTATATTTCTTATTGTATTTATCTACATCAAAATATACCGAACCGTTTGTTTCGTAGGCATATCCTTTCTCCAGGATACTTTTAATAAGCTCTTGCTGTTCAATGATGTGTCCCGATGCTCTCGGCTCAATTGAAGGATGCAGGGTATTAAGCTGTTCCATGTTCTTCAGGAAGTTGT
>CAZLCF010000241.1:0-4817 GCA_964557905.1 uncultured Rikenellaceae bacterium
GGATAAGAAAATAGTTTATTACTGCTATAACTACCAATCCAAGGATAAATAGCGGATAGGCTATCTTCCAGCTTGAGGAACCTGTCATCATCGTCCACTCCGACATGCCTCCGATACTTGCAATTAAGGTGAGGGGCATGAAAATGGTTGCAATAAGGGTAAGCCTTCTTACTGACGCATTTGTCTCATTCGATACTTTTGTCATCTGGTTGTTGAGAAGTGAAGTATACAATTCCATAAGGCTGGTGACAATTTCACGGTTCGTTTCCGTAAGCTCAAAGAATTTTGCCAGGTGGTCATATATATCACGGTAATGGAAAATCGCCTTATCGGGGATAAAAGGGCAATCCATCCTGGAGATCTTGACAAGAATTTCCCTTTCATGAAAAAGACTTTTACGAAGGGTCACCAGATATTTTTTCAGTCTCATCAATTCCGAGGGTTTAAATATAGCAGGATCGTTCAGAACCTCATCTTCTGCTTCTTCGAGCTCATCTTCCAGTGATTCAAATGCCTGGAGCTTGTCATCAACAATATAGTCGAGAACGACATGCATCAGGAATGCCGGACCTGCCTTGGCCATTCCTGGATCATTTTCAATAACCTTAATAATATCATTCAACGGCTTCCTGCCTTCTGAATTGATTCCGCTTACGGTTATCAGAAAATTCTTACCGATAATAAGGTCCACTTCATCAATGAATAACGACTTGTTTTTATAACTGAATGCATTGAAAATGATGAAAGTATTATTGGGAAAATGTTCAATCTTGGGTACCTGGCTGGTATCGAGACAGTCTTCAATCGATAAGGGATGAACCCCTATTTTATTAACGAGAGAGTGAAGTTCTTTCATCGGCGGATTATAATAATTTAACCATATAAATCCTCCCTCCGTCAATGCAGCGACTGCGTCCTCTACAGTTTTAACGCCATAAAACAAACCTGTAGAAGTAAAATGATAGAATTTTGATTCTGACATATTTGCGGCTTTTAAAAGTCGAATTTAGTTCTGTTTAAATTGATATCCAAATTAATAGTAAAATCCGGAACATATTCCGTCCTGCCGGATAGTCCAACTTAAATTTGATTTCGTCAAATAAATTTCTAAACTTCGTGGTCTCATTTATAGGGTCTGGGGTAATTTATTTACGGTATGGAATTTTCAAGGGGGAAAAAATCATTGTTCATCCTTAATCCGCACGCAGGAGTGATTCCTGTCAAGCTTATAATTTCAAAGGAATTACAGCGCCGGAAAAATGAATTATCCTATTTCAGGTCGTTGAGCATTGATGAATCGGGTTCCCATATCAAACAATCATTTGATAAATATGATGTTTTTGTAGCTGCAGGTGGAGACGGAACCGTACGAAGCGTGGCATCGGAGCTTGTGGGCAGTGATAAAATACTGGGCGTTCTGCCAATGGGCTCCGGAAATGGCTTTGCAAAAGAACTTGGATTCAAAACAAATATCCGGTCACTTTTAAAAGACATCAAAAAGGCAGAGAGCCATTTTATTGATATAATTCAGATAAACAACCTTATATGCCTCAATGTGGCTGGTATCGGACTTGACAGTTTTGTTGCCCATTCCTTTGACAAGCTTAAAACAAGAGGATTCTGGTCGTATGTCTGGGCTATCCTGGTTAATTTCATCAGGCTGCGTCCTGTTCATATAGAAATTAAAATTACAGGGGAAGAACTGATCTCTGAGGATCTTTTTGTATTCACAATCGCCAATACCAGGCAATTCGGCAATAATGCATATATAGCTCCTGATGCCCGGCCCGATGATGGAATAATCGATTTGGTGCTTATAAGGCCATTCCCAAAAATTTTCTTTCCTGTTTTCGCCTGTCGCCTTTTAAGGGGAACTCTGAAGAATTCAAAATATGTCAGGTGCCTTAAAACAGATAAGCCTTTTACAATAAATACCAATGAAACCAGATTCCATATTGACGGTGAACCGGTTGAAATATCAGGAGAAATCACTGTCAACATAAAACAAAATACCCTGAGAGTCTTAAGGACAAAACACTTAAAACGCTTTGTGCCGGTATCATCCTTATAATTATTTATATTTTCAGAAAAATTTATGGTGATGAAAAATCTTATTACCCTCTTTCTGTTATTGACCATTATGACTGCCTTGTTAATTTCCCTGCTATCACCAAAGGGGAGAAAGTGTCTGTGGATGCCGTTAAATTGACTGTGGAGATAAGAGAGGTGTACATCATCAGGGGGATAGCTTATCGCGTTGTTTACTTCATGATCACCCTTGAAAGTTGAGTCATGCTGCATTTTGTTTTCGATTATTCTGAGACGGTTCTACCTCAACTAAAAAATCTCAAGAACCACTGAAAAAGAACTGTGCTAATTCCATCCATCCTGGGTAACACTTGGGTGGATGGATTTATGTTTATAATAAATTTGACTTATATACTATTTGTCTCGTAACTTTGATAAAATCAAGAGGTTTTTTATAAGGTTCATTAAATTGTTTCTCAAACCTTAAAAATTATGGAGAAACAAATTCTTATGGATATTTCAAATGGAGAATTGTTTTATCAATTTTTCTACGTGCTGTCTTTCGTGGCTGCATATGTAATCCTTATCTATGAAGGTTACAGAAGAAAATTTCCCCTACTTACATGGGCTCTTATATTAGCAGGTATACGTCTTGCAATGGTTATAGGGACAAAGATCTTTGCTTACTCAGCTGAGGAATGGCGTTTTATGTTCGAAAACCACACACTTTTACCAAACCATCAGAAAACTATGTTTGGAGGAGTCCTTTTCGGAACGGGAGCTTATCTTTTAATAAGGTATATTTTCAATTTCAAGCACTCAGTATGGGACACTGTTGCCATAGCGTTCCCGGCAGCAGTTTCAATACAAACTATAGGGTGCTTTTTTTATGGCTGCTGCTTCGGCAATCCCTCATCCCTGCCATGGGCCGTACAATATCCTGTAATGTCACTCGCCCATTACCACCAGTTTAATTTAGGACTTTTGACATATAATGACCTGTATTCATTGCCTGTTCATCCAGTACAGCTTTATGGATTGCCGGGAGGCATTTTGGTCATCTTGCTTGTAATAAAGTTTCGTAAAACCTGGAAAGCTGATGGGAGTCTTCTTTTAAGCTCAGTAATATTTTTTGCGCTAATGAGGTTTGTTCTTGAATTTTTCCGGGATTCCCTTTCAAACAAATCAGGAGGTGAGATGCTTTGGATCTTCAAGCAGGTGCAATGGCAATATCTGATTTTTGTTGTTCTAATGACTTTACTTCTTATATGGCGCGAAAAATCTTTTAAAGTAAAATCTGTGGTCAGATCCTACAGGATCCCAGGATTAAATATTCAGATTGCGTTTCTTTTCTCACTTGTTATCTTAATTCTCCTCTTGCATAACTGGTTCACTCTTCCTGAAGTAATTGTCCTTAATGTTGCGTTAATACCAGCGATTTTTTTTGTGGGTTTCGAAATTTTCAAGGCATTTGCTACTCTCAGGTATAAATGGGTTTATATCTGTTCGGTCATTCTGCCTCTTCTTCTGATGAGCCAGACTATCCCTCAGTCACAACTTGATACTTCTTCGATGAAGAAATACAATACATATCGTACTATTGGAGGTGGTTTTGCTACAGGAAATTATACTGATGAGAAATTTACATATACCGGAGGAGGGTGCAATACCATTTCTAATACACAGTATTTTGATAAGAAATATAATGCAGGTGGATTAGGATACAGTTTTACTAAAGAGACTGCTGATAGGAAAGAAGTAATCAGATATGGTGTAAATGTTTTTCTTGGCGATTATACAGAGATAAGGCAAACCGATAATATAGAAGTTAATAAATTTATGATAGGTATTAATCCATATATTAAATATGATGTTAACTGGGTAGGAATAGGAGCTGGGCTTCATTTTGGAAATCTGGTTTATTCCACTGGGGATACAGAAAAAGAAACTTCTATTATACCAAAGGATAGTTACTTACAGACGCCCATATTCCCTCAATTCTATTTTCGTGTAGGACCAAAGAAATATTTCTTTGCTGATTTTCACATTGCAGATCAGTTTCCTGTTTCAGCGCCTGGATTAGCTTTTCAGACAGGAATTGGGACAGGTTTTGGGCTGAAGAATGGTTTAAACCTCCGACTTGGAGCTTCGTTCCTTGATCATGGAGGAACCTATTTTTCAGCATACCTGCCAATTGAGAACCGCATAGTTTTGGAACCTGTGTTTCTGTGGACCAAGAAATATGTAAAAAGCATATATCCAATTGATCGTCCTGAAAACCAATTCTCAATCGGTCTATCCTACCGCTTTGGATATAAATAATATTATGGACAAAGAAGGAGGTGTGCAGTCTAATTATTTTGGGGAGAATAATCTGGTTGATGAAATGATAAGAAATAAAAGATATTATAGGCTCATTATTGTCTTCCTTCTTTCAAAAGAAAGAAGACAATTTCTCTTATAATAACTACCTAATATCAAAGATAATTTCTCTAATTTAATATAACTTTAGATGCACTTTTATTATACGATTTAGGGATGTGAGTAAATCATTAGAAGATATAATATTTGACCTCATTGAATTATTTAGACCTCATATAGAAGGTATTGATTCTGTACTTGATATTGGAACCGGAACATCAATACCTATCCATATTTTTGCTGAGATTTTTCCTAAGGTTAGATATAATACAGTAGATGTTGTCGATATTAGGAAAAGAAAAAAATTGCCGTTTGTGATTTACGATGGCAAGAATTTACCATTCGATAATTTAGAATTTGATGTTTCC
>CAZLCF010000242.1:0-4813 GCA_964557905.1 uncultured Rikenellaceae bacterium
AGGTACACAGGATGATACGGTAGTTCCAAGGGTTAATCCGGCAGCACCGGCTCCCATTGTCTGAATAAACTGACGTCTGTTTGATTTCATATTACATTCTTATGGTTAAAATTGCGCATTAGTTGTTTTGAAATACTTATTTTTGATTTTCCGGGTATAAATTGATTGAACCAAGTTCCCAGATATCAAGTGATTTTATTTTCACCTTTCCATTTTTTGAGAAGAAGTTGATACCTGTACTTGAAGTATCAGGATATATTTTGCTGGATATTACAGTTTCCCCATCATTTCCAAATACCTCAATGGAACATTTATCAATAAAAATATGCAACTTAGTCGTATTCGTCCTGTTCTTAAGCGGCCCCTTACTAATACCTGCAAATACTTCACTGAAATCATCATACCCGCTATTGCGCCGGTCAACATACAATTCCTCTCTGGAAACATTATAACCAACAACAGTCTTTTCATTTTGTCCAACGCACAAATTCAATCCGAATTCTCCGGCCGAAATATTCTCAAATTCAACAATAAGTTCATATGTATTCTTTGACGGTAAAAACTTCTTTGGCTGCCATATCCCTTCAAATGAATTTGTTTCCGCCATCCTATGGATTTTTCTTAAAGATTCAAGCTCCTTTATCGGGTTCTGGATAAGACGGATACCTTCGGGAAAGGTTTTTAATTCAATATTTCTTGGTACTGAAAAAAGTCCGAGTATCGGTTCAGAAAAAGCATATGTCCAGATTCCCATCCACCCGGTCCAGATTGTTCTATTTTCTCCCGGAGCATAGTTGTTCCATGCCCGAAGGGCATAGTAATCTGAACCCCAATCGACCCAGAAGGCTTTTTCCCAGCCCGGATTATACTCTTCATAAGACGTTTTCGGCAAATCATCACTCAACACTATAGCGTCACAGAAAATATAACCCTTCTCCATCATACCACCTCCTCCAGTCATATTGTCAACAATTTCAATCCTGGCATTCCTGCCCCTGAATTCCGTTACATCCCATCCTGTCCAATTTAAATGAGCATTACCGCTATTCCCTGTTTCTGTCCTTACAACTTTGCCATCTATCAGAAGATTAACACATTCCTCTCCAGGATAATAGCCCCCTCCAACCAGAAAATCAATAAAATTTTTAGTAATGGTGAATTCGGGGGAAGTGATTTTCCCATTTCCCGGGCCGCTGCTTCTGATACTGCGATATCCTTCTTTACCATTGGTTTCTTCCTGAACTGTAGGACAATCGATGAATGCATTACCTTCTATTGTCCATTCATCGATACTCCTTTCAAAATCAAACAACATATCTCCCGAAGGGAAGTATTTTTCATAGGAAAGGTTATTAATAAAGTCCTTATCCAAAGTAAACCGTCTGCCGTCAAAATCTCCAATAAAGTATTGCCCATTACGTGGCTGCATACTTATTTCAAGCACCCATTTAATATTTGATGCATTACCATCAACAGCTAAAGGGAAAAATTCAACACATTCCCATTGACCGCCAACGGCGCCCCAGGGACCAAATTTACTCATGTACTCCCAATCCACCAGATTTTTAGAGCTGAAGAACCTGATCTCCTGAATCTCGCACCAGGGCAGCACCATGATCCATTTCTTATCAGGCTCATACCAAAAGACCTTGGGATCACGAAATGTGCCTGAACTATTTGGTATTACTGCTGGTTTTTCATACCTGATCCAGCTCTTTGCAGAATCATTGCTGTACGCAATATTTCTACCCATTGAAGAAACCTGATACGCAATCAATGGAGGATTGCCATTCTTCCCTAATCCACTGGAATTATTCCAGTCTACTACAGCTGTTCCTGAAATTCCGCTTATTACCTGTGATCGAAATAATTTCGGACTAAAGCCGATTCCTGAAAACATCTTTTTATTGAACTCATTCCTCTCCAAACCATATTTTGTCATTTTCCAATTTACAAGATCATTACTGAAGGCTGAACCCCAGTTAAGATAGTACTTACCTCCGTAATAAAATAAACCGGTTGGATCTATTGTCGGGTAAAAATGATATTCTGGATTATATTTCCCAACAGATTGAGTCGAAGCACTTTGGCCATAAACCAATACATTGCTTAAAAACAACAAAACAACTAATACACTTATTTTACATTCTATATTTCGTTTCATTTTTATGGATATCATTATATTTTTTGATAGTAGTAACGGACCTATAGCTGTAGCAATAAATGTTTTACCGGTTGAAAAGAATAAGCTTATAATCTGAACTACAGTTGTTCCACCCGATTGAAGTTAATAACTCCTCTACCTCCTGTTCAAATATTCAGTCACCATGTCGGTCAATCCGTTAACTATGGCCCGCTCGGCACATCCCTCTTTTACTCTCATATTGAGTAATTGGAATGTTTCCTGCCCAAAGGCATCGTCATTGGCAATGTATCCTGGTGATCGTCCTGTTCCCCCGTTGGCCAATGTCACAAACATAGTGTTGGTTAGCGGAGATTCCTTCTTTACCTGTAAGCCAATGTAACTGAATATTTCTCCGTCAGTTGAGGCTATAACATTGGTTCCCAGACCCAGTACCCCAAGGTGAATATCCACATCTGGTCCATCCTGATACTCTCCGGGCCTGCCCTCGCGGTAAGCGGGATCGGCGGCTATATAGTTTATTCTTGTTCGTCCGGGACAAATTACGGTTTTTTGTGCACCGGCAATTCGTACATCCCCGGTCGTTTTCCTGGTCATTGTCATCACACGAATGACCTCTTCGCCAAGGATTTGACCTTCGCTTTCGATCATTCGTAACAGGTTATCCAATTCTGCAGCGCCGACTAATTTAAAATTACCTTTCCCTCTTAATGGAGCCTCGATGGGCTCGCGCTTCAATTCGTAACCGGTAATCTTTGATCCTTCCCTGCTTGCCATAGCATTTGTGGATGGCCTCAGGTAAAGAGGATTCTGGTCACCGGAGGCACCCTGGCTGAATGCCACAACTATCTTATCACCAAAAGCCTTTTCGACATAGCGACAGGCAGCGCCTGGAAAATCTGCACTGAAGACACCACTCACATATCCATTTACAGGGTGCATGGCATAGTTAATGTAAACAGCTATCGGCTCTCTGTCGGGCGTCTCAAACATAATCACATCAACGCTTTTATCTGAAAAACCATCCATATTGGATGCCTGGGTCCATTTCCTGGTGTCACTTTCAATCGCGTTGCGGTTTACATTAAGGTACGACGCCCCTTTCCCAAAACCCATACGTGCCGGTTGCAGGTTGGTTTCAGCCTGCCGGACAACTTCCATAATGTTACCTACAAACGGTGATAGAACCTTTATAGTCTGCCCACCGGTTGGAGCTGCAGGTTGGGGAGGCATTCCGGTGCTATGGGAGTGGGTGGTCGAAATAATGATGTTTTCAACCGGGCAATTCAGCTCAACGGTTATCTGCTTCAATGTTTCAGCCCAACTTGAAACATCGAGGGAACCCTCTATGCTGATCAAGGCTGCCCGTGTGGTGCCATTATCCAGTACAATGGCTCTTATAAAAGCCCGTTCGTGATCGTATTTGCCAGTCGCAGGGGTTGTTGGCTGTTCCCTGGGCGTTATATCGATTTTAGCTGCACCTGCTTTCAAAGGAAAAGCTTCCTTAGTTTGTGCAATGGATAACCACTGAGACCAAAAAAGGACTATTATTGTTCCTATAATCGATTTTTTCATTTGCGTAAATATTTTAGTTATTATTTAGTTGATTGTAAAAAAGTTCGTTATTAATATGAATTAAGGGTTGAATGTTTATAAGTTATTAACATATAAAACATTGATTGTCAATAAAATACATACAATCAGTTTGTTTAAAACTTTGAGAATCAATATCTTAAGATATAATTCTCTAGGTTATATCTATAAGCATGATTCCCAAGGCAAAAGAGTTGACAGATAAAGGCTTTTGTTCTACTAAAAACATGTACTACCATGGATCAAAATTTCATCCGTTGGCATTTTCCAGACCTGGTCATTTGCCTTTTCCTGAAAGCCTCATAGTTACTCCTGCATCTGAAAATGACCTTTATTCAACTGCAGTGTTAAAAATCCGTCAACCTATTGAGGCTTTATTCAATTGGCTTATAGAAAAAACAGATACTCAAAGAGCGTCTAAGGTGCGTTCTTCCAATGGCTTAATAATTCAAATTTTAAGATTGAACCCCAAGTAATGCAAATTTTATATTCCAACAGTATTCAGGTCTGAGCATCTGTTAACATTTTTATTCATTCCAATTTGTCCTAATAAATTTAATCTTTTACTCGATTAATTCATTATTTTTTAAGGATTATCTCCAACTAGAAAAACCAGATTATTATTGAACAACTTAAGAACCCGGCAAAGATTTTCTGGCCTCTCTGTCAGGATCATTCTTTACCTCACATGTATCATCCAGTATCATGGTTTCTCCATTTGCGGCAGTATATTTCGACCAGGGTGGAAGACCGCCTCCATTCGGATCGCCTGTCTTCATAAATTGCAATAAAGAACTAGCCATTTTAGCAGACAGCTTTCTTGACCTTTCACCACCGCCTGTATGGGTAAGCATGACATCCGTATTGTAAAACCAGAAACAAATATCCACGCAATGGAAAGCTCTCATGCGATTGTCAAACAGTGGAGGTTGCCAGCCAAACCAGGTTACAAATACAGGAGGAGATTGCTTCGACTTGGCATCAGCCAGGGTAACAACGCTTAGCCTGTTGCTGCTCACCAGAGACCATATTTCAACCGGTTTCTTATCAGGGAATGCCTTTGCATAGGCCTCCACC
>CAZLCF010000243.1:0-4794 GCA_964557905.1 uncultured Rikenellaceae bacterium
CAATGGGCTGGATCGTGCTGGTATTATCTGCGGTTTATAGATCCAGCAAACAAAAAGCAGATTTTTGATCCCGTCAGGGAGAAATACTGGATGCCCGTTGATCTTTATATCGGAGGCGCTGAACATGCTGTCCTTCACCTTCTTTACAGCCGTTTCTGGCATAAGGTATTGTTCGACCTCGGCATTGCTTCCACTGATGAACCTTATACCCGTTTGTTCAACCAGGGAATGATTCTGGCATTTGCCTATGAAAATGAGGCAGGCGCTAAAGTTTCTGCAGACCTTGTGGAGGAACGGGACGGGAAATTCTATAATACCGAAACCGGAGCTGAGCTGAAGCAGATAGTCGCTAAAATGTCCAAGTCGCTTAAAAATGTCATTAATCCTGATGATGTCGTAACGAAATATGGCGCTGATTCACTCAGGTTGTATGAAATGTTTATGGGTCCGCTCGATATCATAAAACCATGGTATGATAAAGGCGTTAAAGGTGTTTTTAACTTCCTCGGAAGGACTTTTAGATTTATTTCAAATCCTGAAAATATTATATCAGGTGAAGAAGACGGAGAAATATTAAAGGGACTTAATCTGGCTATCAGGAAAGTCGAGAGTGACATAGAAAATCTCCGTTTCAATACAGCAATCTCAGGGATGATGATCTTTCTGAATCTTGCAATGAAAAAAGGCAGGGTGACAAAAGATACTGCCTGTACGTTTGCAAAGATTCTCTCTCCTTTTGCTCCTCATCTCGGAGAGGAATTATGGAATCTCCTTGGAAATAACAAAACCCTTGCCTATGAGCCATGGCCTGAAGTAAATGAAGAATTTCTTAAAGAAAGTGTATTTGAGTATCCTGTTTCATTTAACGGGAGGGTCCGGTTCAGAATTGAGCTTCCGGTAAATATGGAAAAAGAAGAGATAATCAAAAATGTCCTGGCTGATGAGAGGGCAAAAAAATGGCTTGGGACAGGGATTCTCTCTAAGATCTATGTTGTCCCTAACCGGATAGTTAATATCGTAATTAAGAGCTAACGTGGGAGAGCGGATGATTACCAGGATAAAGGCTATATTCCTAATTTTGCCGGTTTTCTTTTCAGTTTCCTGCAGTTATTTCAATAAAGAGAAACCAGAATTATCTGACTTGGTTTCAGATACAGTTCCTGCTGGTGAACAAAAGGCTCCTGTCCTGGTTTTTGGAATTCCAGCCGATTCATTTAACCTTATTTCTGGGCATATTAAGCCTAACGGATTCCTTTCACACATTCTTCTTGAACATGGCATCAGTATGCAGGAGATTGATCAGCTGGTCAGAAATTCAGCATCTGTTTTTGATGTAAGAACCATAAGGGCAGGAAATAATTATACGCTTTTCTGCGATGCGGACTCAATTGCCAGGGTAAGGTACCTGGTATATGAACATGATCCCACAACCTGCTATATCTTCAGCTTCACCGATTCGCTGAACATCACTCTTTTCAGAAAGGAGATCAGGAAGATAATCAGATATTCATCAGGAACAATTGAAACATCTCTATGGGAATCAATGATTGCCGGGGGATTGCATCCTTCCCTGGTTGCCGAACTCTCTGACATATTTGCCTGGACTGTTGATTTCTTTGGATTGCAGAAAGGCGACAGTTTCAAGGTCATATATGAGGAAATGTTCATTGATAATGAATCGCTCGGGGCAGGGAAGATTTTCGGTGCTCAGTTTACCTGGGCCGGAAAAACCATTACGGCTATACCATTTATCCAGGACGGGAAAGAGACTTTTTTCGATACTGAAGGCAACAGCCTTAGAAAAGCTTTTCTCAAATCTCCCCTGCAGTTTGCAAGGATCACATCCCGTTTTTCAGCAAACAGGATGCATCCTGTTCTCAGGATCCGCAGACCGCATCATGGTGTCGACTATGCTGCACCTGTAGGAACACCAGTACATGCTATCGGCGATGGCAGGGTGGTTTCTGCCGGTACTGAAAACGGATCGGGAAAAATGGTCCGGATCGTCCATAACAGCGTCTATTCAACTGCTTATCTGCATCTCAGCCGGTTAGGCCAGGGAATATATCAGGGAGCCTTCGTAAAACAGAATGATATTATAGGATATGTAGGAAGCAGCGGCCTTTCCACAGGCCCGCATCTTGATTTCAGGTTTTATCAGAACGGATCACCTGTGGATCCCCTGAAAGTTGATGCCCCGCCTGTTGAGCCGGTCTCAGAAGAAAACAGGGCGAGATTTGAAAAGAACAAAATTGTGGTTTTAAGTCTCCTTACGACTTTTTAGCAGGATCCTTCAAATTAAGTATCAGGCTTTCAATGACTTTTGGATAATGCTCATATTCCAGGGCATGAACCCTTGCCGCCAGCAGATCAGGAGTATCAGATGGTTCAACCCTGCATCTGGTCTGGAAAATAATATCTCCCTCGTCATAATGTCTGTTGACAAGATGTATTGTTATACCTGATTCCTTATCCTGATTATCTATCACGGCTTTATGTACTTTTTCGCCATACATTCCTTTTCCTCCATAACGGGGAAGCAAAGCAGGGTGAATATTAATGATTCGGCCTTCATATTCCTCCAGAATGTTTTCCGGGACCAGCCAGAGAAAGCCTGCCAGTACCACAAAATCAATTCTGTTTTCAATCAGAAGATTCAGTACTTTCCCGGTGGTATAGAAGTCATTATATTCGAAAAAACAGGTTTTTATGTTAAATGCTTCAGCCCTTTTTAAAACGAAGGCTTGACAGCGATTTGACAGAACAAGCTTAACTTTTGCTATCTTTTTGTTCGAAAAATATTTAATTATGTTTTCAGCATTGGTTCCTGAACCTGATGCCAGAATAGCTATATTTCTCATTTTATGATAATTAACACTTCCGAACTAACTTGAAAAAATCTGCAAAATAAAGTTTATTAATTTGTATATCAGTATATTAACCTCCTTTACAAATAAAAAACATGAAATCATTTGAATAATAAAGTACAAATATATTTCTTTGCATGGTTCTATATTATTATTAATTAAAATTTATCACTATGTCTGACATTGCCGCAAGAGTAAAGGAGATTATTGTTGACAAGCTTGGAGTTGATGAATCAGAAGTTACTGCTGAAGCCAGTTTCACTAACGATCTGGGAGCAGACTCTCTTGACACTGTTGAACTTATCATGGAATTTGAGAAAGAATTCAATATCGGAATTCCTGATGACCAGGCAGAAACAATCAGCACCGTTGGTGATGCTATCAAGTACATTGAGGAAAATGCAAAATAATTTTGCATAGCTAATACCCATTTATGAGACGAGTTGTAATTACCGGCCTTGGAGCATTGACTCCTATAGGTAATAATTTGCATGAATATTGGGAAGGGCTTAAAAACGGTACAAGTGGAGCGGGCATGATTACCCGCTTTAATACTGAAAAGTTTAAAACCAAGTTTGCATGTGAAGTCAAGGGATACGACTCGTCAAATTATTTCGACAGAAAAGAGGCCAATAAACTGGATCTCTATTCCCAGTTTGCACATATCGCTGCAGAGGAAGCAATTTCTGATTCAGGATTGAACCTGAACACGGTTGACAAGGACCGGGTAGGGGTTATCTGGTCATCGGGTATTGGCGGATTATTCACCTTTTATGAAGCGATAAGAGGTTATGTTCTTGGTGACGGAACCCCTCGCTTCAGTCCCTTCTTCATACCCAAGATGATCGCAAATATCGCCTCTGGTTCAATATCCATTAAATACGGATTCAGGGGACCGAATTTTGCCACGGTATCAGCATGTGCATCATCAACTCATTCTCTGATCGATGCAGTTAATTGTATAAAGCTCGGTAAAGCTGATATTTTTATTGCAGGAGGTTCTGAGGCTGGAATAAATGAGCCGGGTATAGGAGGATTCAATGCAATGATGGCGATGTCAACCAACAATGCGGAGTATTCGACTGCATCGCGACCATTCGATCTTACACGGGATGGTTTTGTCATGGGCGAAGGCGCCGGGGCGTTAATAGTTGAGGATCTTGACCATGCAAAGGCAAGAGGGGCTAAAATATATGTGGAGATGGCGGGTACGGGAATGACAGCAGATGCTTATCATTTAACGGCACCTCATCCTGAAGGTCTCGGGGCATGCAATGTAATGAAGCTTGCTGTGCAGGACGCAGGTCTGAAACCTGAAGATATTGATTACATAAATGTTCATGGTACTTCAACTCCCCTCGGAGATATATCCGAAGCAAAGGCTATTCTGACTGTGTTCGGGGAACATGCCTATAAGCTTAATATAAGCGCTACCAAGTCAATGACAGGTCATCTTCTAGGCGCCGCCGGCGCTGTTGAAGCCATTGCATCAATTCTGTCTGTTATCAATGGAATTGTACCGCCTACAATTAACTTCAAGGTCCCTGATCCCCAGATAGATCAAAACCTGAATATAACACCCAACAAGGCACAAAAAAGAGATATAAAAGCCGCTATCAGCAATACCTTCGGATTTGGCGGTCACAATGCGTCAATTGTCATCAAAAAAGCTGAGGTTTAATATCCTTGCTATCCAAAAAATCAAATGGCACATATTTGCTTGACAAACGGGAATTCGCATCCCGTTTGAGAAAGATCCTTGGCTTCAGGCCCGGAAATCCCAGGTTATATGAAATAGCTTTTATCCATCGTTCAGCATCCTATACACTTCCCGATGGCAAGAAGGTAAATAATGAAAGGCTTGAGTACCTTGGAGATGCTATTCTCGATGCAATATTGTCGGATTTCCTCTTCGAAAAGTTTCCCG
>CAZLCF010000244.1:0-4751 GCA_964557905.1 uncultured Rikenellaceae bacterium
TGGATTCCTCACTGTTGCGGCACCTCTGGCACCACCTTCCATCGCCCAGAATTTTGGATTCACATCCTCTTCCCATCCGTAGGTTGGGATTACAATAGTTCCTTCCCAGCTCTTTACCTGGCCATACCCGAAATTTGATAACAGAATAAAAGAAAAAGTAAAGAACAGGTTAAAACGCAGCTTTTTCCCGGAATGCTTAAAGTTCATTTTGATAGTTTTTAAATAAATGTTTTCAGAAGATTGTCATAATAAAGATACTTATTTTATCATGGAAATTCAACTGATCGTTTGATCGTCCGATTGCACGATTGCACGATTTTATTATCTTTACAAAGCACCTCAGGAATCCCTGAAGGGATAACGGAAGCATTGCCGGAATTAAATCTGATGTGTAAATTACATGTTATGAAAGATAAAATGACAGGGATATGCAGAGTCAGCATTTCTATGGTTGTTATTATAACCATTTGCATATCATTAAAAGCCCAGGAAAAAATCATTGGATTGCTTTATTATGACAGTTCCCCGGTCTCAATAGAAATAAGAGATGGATTGATCATGCAGGTCAGCCGGCTGGATAAACTGCCTGAAGGATTATCGGAAATTTATATCGCCCCGGGTTTTATCGACAACCAGATTAATGGTTTTGCCGGTGTATCTTTTTCTCTTGGCAGCAGCGATCTGACCTCTGAAGGAGTTGAAAATGTCACCAGGGAATTATGGAAAAACGGGGTAACAACTTATCTTCCTGCCCTTACAACAAACAGCAAAGAGGTGCTGGTCAAAAACTTATCGCTTCTTTCAGGGGAAATGGTTTCCGGGAAGCTTCTGGGCTCCATACCGGGGTTCCCTGGAACCCGGCAAACGTGCTGATCTGATTCTTTTTACCATTGGCAAACGGGAGCTGAACATTGAGAAGACCTGGGTGGCCGGTAAACTGGTATTTGATGCTTCAAAAAAATAGATCTCTCTGATATCCTTGCGTAAACATTATGGCTGAGATAAAAATAAGAACCGGTAATTATCGCTACAGGATTCTTGCGCTGGTTTTCATGGCTACTACCATCAATTATTTTGACAGAAGCATAATCGGAGTAATGGCACCAACGCTGCAAAAACTTTTCGACTGGTCAAATAAAGACTATGCAGCCATAATGGTTTCGTTCAAAATTGCCTATTGTCTGGGCTTATTTTTCATGGGCAGCATTATCGACCGGCTGGGAACTAAAATCGGATATACCATTTCAATTGTGATCTGGAGTATTTTCGGTATGCTTCATGCTGCAATCAGGCCGGCTATTGCGTTGATCGGTTTTATTCTGGCACGGTTCGGGCTCGGGATCGGAGAGTCAGGGAATTTTCCCGCTGCCGTCAAGACAGTAGCAGAGTGGTTCCCCAAAAAAGAGAGGGCTTTCGCGACCGGCATCTTTGACGCTTCCACCAGCGTTGGTGCAATTCTGGCTCCTTTTATTGTCGGTGCTATTGTTACCGTTGAAGGTAAGAGATGGCAGTTACCATTTCTGATCACCGGTGTGCTCAGCGCTATCTGGGTGTTTTTATGGCTCAGGACCTATAGCAAACCTGAAGCACACCCCGGGTTGTCAAAAGAGGAACTGGCATACATAAACAGCGATTCAGCAGAAGAGACCGCAGATAAAATCAACTGGCTGAAATTACTGCCAAAGAAAGAAACATGGGCTTTTGCTTTAACTACCTTAACCGATGCCGTCTGGTGGTTCTACCTGTTTTGGGGAGCAAAATTCCTTTCTGAGCAGTTTGGTGTGGATATTAAAAACATCGGGCTTCCGTTCCTGATAATTTTCGTCATGGCTGATGCAGGAAGCCTTACCGGGGGGTATGTGTCCGGTGCTTTGATAAAGAAAGGCTGGTCAATAAATAAAGCCCGGAAGATAACCCTGCTGGTATGTGCAGTTATTATTCTCCCTGTAGTTTTCGTTCCGGTCATTGCGGGTAAATGGCTGGCTGTCTTACTGATTGGTCTTGGTGCTGCAGGGCATCAATCATGGTCTATCAACAGCTATACGCTGGTTTCTGATGTTTTCCCCAAAAAAGCTGTGGCTTCAGTAACAGGAATGGGAAAAATGATCGGTGTGGCAGCTGCAATAATAGCTGATATTGCTTTGGGTTCAGTGCTTGATAAGGCTAATAATTCAGGATATTTATGGGCTTTTGTTGTTGCGGGCTTGTCTTATCTGTTCATTCTTGGATTTGTCCATCTGCTGATGCCAAAAATGACACCTTATGATGACAGCCTGAATTACATCAGTCACCAATAGCCCGTAAAGAACGGCTTCAGAAGAACAAAGCACAAATTTCAAAGGATTTTCGCAAAATTTACAATATGGAAATCATAATAGCTGAAACAAAGCAGGAACTCGGTAAAAAAGCAGCTTATTGCGGTGCTGAACTGATCCGCGAAGCAATCATCAGAAACGGGGAAGCAAATATTATTCTTGCCACCGGGACATCGCAGTTTGAAATGCTCAGCGAACTGATAAAAGAAGAAATAAACTGGTCAGTGGTGACGGGATTTCATCTGGATGAATATGTCGGGATACCGGATACGCACCCGGCATCATTCCGCAGATATCTCAAAGAACGCTTTGCGGGTCTTGTTCCGCTCCGGGAATTCAATTATGTGGATGGCAGTGCTGACCCTAATAAAGAATGTATCCGCCTGGGAAAGCTGATCAGCAGTCATATTATTGATGTTGCGTTTGTGGGCATTGGTGAAAATGGTCACCTGGCTTTCAACGATCCTCCGGCAGACTTTGAGACAGAAGAAGCCTATCTGCTGGTTAACCTGGATGAAAAATGCCGGCGTCAGCAGCTTGGCGAAGGCTGGTTCCCGGCTATTGACATTGTTCCCCGGCATGCAATAAGCATGTCCATAAACCAGATTATGAAATCAAAGGCTATAATATGCAGTGTACCGGATTTACGGAAGGCGGAAGCTGTCAAAAAAACTGTTGAAGGTGCAATATCGCCAATGATCCCTGCTGCAGTTTTGCGGCGGCATGCAGTTGCATATCTTTATCTTGACAAAAATTCTGCGTCATTATTATCTCATAAATAAAACTGATGGATCAGCAGATGGTCAGGCAGATCCTGCAGTCTTAAGAATCTTCAACTTCTTCAACACCCTTCAACTTTTATATTTTCTCCCATTCTACCGTTCTCCCATTCATTCCTTTGAACCATTGCGCCGTATTTTATGGAGGATATATCGGCTCTTCAATACGGAGGGAGATTGAGTATGCATATAAGACGGGAGGAAAAGGGAAGTATCTGGAACCGAAGGGAATGTATATTTCTGAGTGAATTTCATCTAGCTTTATCTTTGGCTAGTTCAATTCCCGGTGGCACCACATTCTCCAAATGCGAATCCTTGTAGATCAACGATTTACAAGGGTTTTTAAATTTCTTATTGACGGGATTGGTGACGGATTTTGTAACGTATACGTTATCAGGCAAATAGGTGAGTAATTCAGATCATTTATGCCTTACAACCGGCTTCTTGTCAATTTTTATTATAAATATTTCTTTCCCTGAATGCAAAAACCAGGATAAAAGACCACATTTGGCGGGCCAGATTACACTTAACATACATAACTAAACAACAAGGATTTAACTCCGGTTTTTGGTGGTTAATTTGATCCGGCCACCTATGGTCAAAGTCACTTGCTTTTCCAATCAGGTAAGTACTTTGTTATTTTATTCCTATCTTTAAGGATAAGATTTTATAAGACTTGTATAAAATAAAACACTATTAACTCAGGGGTTATATAATAATTCATAAATTATGGAAATTGGAACCATTTTAGAGAACAGATGGGTAGATATTCCAAATTACGTTTCCATTTGAATTAATAATATTAAAGAGGAATCATACAACATGACAAATCTTAATTCTGATTATATACACGATTTTGAGAAAGAAATAATGAAATCACAACTAAAAAATTACGATTATGAGTATTGAACAGTTTTTAAATGATCTTGATAAAAAAAATCAAGAACATGCTAAAAAATTGAAAGGAATGGAAGAAGCAATACTAAAGAAAGAAATCGAAGAAAAAGAATTTCTTGTCAGGTTCAGTTCTATATATGCTGAAAGAATTGTTAAGGACTTTAATGAAATAAGTACTAAACTCAAAGAAAAGTTTATTGTTGATTATGAGAGCATCACAAGAGAGCAACAACCTGGTGTTAAGGGAGGTAAGATAGACATTTCACCTAAGTTTGAAAGTAAAATAAAAACTGTAACAATTATTGTAATCGCTGAAGCGAATAGAAGATTAATTACCATTACAGGTAAAGCCTTTAACCAAAATCCTAAAGGAATTGAGGAAAGTATAGTAACCTTTCAGGATACTTTGGACAAATTTCTTGAGATCCATATTGAGGACGAAATTTCCAAAATATTAGCAAAATATTTCATCTAATAATCCCATATTATTTTGATTACAGATGCACTGATAAGCAATTACTTCCCATTACATTCTGGTAAGTACAAAAGCCAGGCATATTAACCACACTCGACCAGTCTGATTGCCCTTAACATACATAGCTTAACAATAAGTTTTTAACTCCGGCTTTTGGTGGTCAATTTATTCCGGCCAAAGATGATCAATGCAACTGGCATTTCCATTAGATTACACTAAATGCAAAGTACATAATCCTTTCTTTAATTTTTGCACACAAACAATTAACTTTACTAAATCTTTAAG
>CAZLCF010000245.1:0-4737 GCA_964557905.1 uncultured Rikenellaceae bacterium
GGACCATATAATATGAGGCACATGATTTTATCACGTCTTCACCGCGACCTGTAGCACCGGCAGCGCCAACTTCATTGTCAACATACAGCCCTGCACCTATTATCGGTGAATCACCGACACGGCCGTTCAGCTTAAAGCTCAGCCCGCTTGTGGATGTGCATCCTGCAATGTCTCCGTTTGAATCGATGGCCAGCACATTTGTGGTACCGTAATGATGCTCAATATCAGGGAAATCATGCCAGTATGATTCCATTTTTTGCAGGTTCTGCAGGTGTTCCGGAGCGCCCCAGTCATCATTGGGACTCATCTCTTCCTTCCACCTCAGCCATATTTTCCGGGCTTTTTCCGTAAGAAGGTTCTCCTCCTGGAATCCCCACGCTTTAGCAAATTCAAGAGCCCCTGCACCCACAAGCAGCACGTGATCAGTATGCTGCATTACGAGTCTTGCAACTGAAACCGGAGTCTTGATATTTTCGAGACATGCAACCGCACCAGCTGAATAGGTCTTCCCGTCCATGAACGAAGCATCCAGCTGAACAACACCCCTTTCATTTGGCAAGCCTCCGTATCCTACACTGGTATCTTCAGGATCAAGCTCAATGATATTGGCGGCTTTCTCGACTGCATCAACGGCAGAACCTCCATTCCTGAGAATCTCCCATCCTGTTTCCATTGCCTTCTGACCCAGGTCATTAGCATGACTGGTGATTATCAGAGGCTTGATCCCTTTGCTTTTCTCCTGGAACGTAAATCCGGCAAAAGAGGGGAGGACCAGTGCGCCTGCACCTATCCCGATGGTTCTGTCAAAAAACCTGCGGCGTGAAATATTTTTTTCCATGTAAGAACATTATTTTCAGTTACAATCAGAATTATTTTAATATCATATCGGTATTCACCATTAATCTGGCACTGCTCTTTTTATCCCATACCGTAAGTTCGCAATGCAGCGGATTGTCGAAACTTGTACCGGTAATTTTGAAATGTGCAGAAACCCGAGAGGCGAAATCAGATACTGCTATTCCTGTTTCACTGTAATCAACGAACAGGTCATCATAATCCAGAATGATATTATTGCGGGAATCACTGCCTTTCAGTTCCAGTCCCGGAAAAATATTTCCGTTCTCTTCCCTGAATCCCTTTAATCCTTCCACAATAATATAGATGTTGTCGTCAAATCCTATAACATTGTCAGTGATAACATTGTTCTTCCCCTGTGAGAAAAGATATATTTCATTATAGGAGACATCCATTGGTTTCACAGTAATTTTTTCATTTTCAGTGACATTGAAATCGAGCTTTGAACTGAATGTCCCTTTTCCCTTTTTATCACGGATGTTAACAGTCAGTGTATATTCACCCTTCGATCTGATCGGATCGGCTACCGTCAGATCTGCGGTAAGCTGGAGCGGAGAATAGTTCATGCCTTCAGTGTACTCTTCATACAGGTCATCTGTCTGCATCAGGGTATCTCCTTCAGGGTCCGTAATGATTATCTCCATACCGGGAAAGACATTCCCGTTTTCCACAGCAAAACCTTTAATGTCATTGAAGCAGATATAAAAAGTCTCCCCGTAAATGAATGAATTCCTTGTAGTTCTTTCATTATTGACTGTGAGATAAACATTCTCGCAGGTGAGATCGCTGCCGGTAGAAGTAAGCCCGGAAACCAGATCCTTTTCAACAGACCTGCTGAATTTGCAGCCTGTTAAAACTACTGAAATCAGAATTACAGATAATGCTGTTCTCATTTTACTTCAATTTATTTTTTGAATTATCATTGTTTTGGTCCGTCGTAACTATATGTAAACCAGTTAAAAGCTGCTGATCCTGCATCGTCTTTTTCATTGAACGAAAACAACCCGACACGAGTTCCTTTCCAGTAACCAGCTGCCGTAGTGAAGTTCTCGCCAATCGGGTTGAATGTCTTATTATCAGTACTATAAGAAAACCGGTTTCTGTCATTCTTAATATCAAGCTGTGCTTTCAGGAAGATCTTTTTTGACTTGATGATCTTTTCATTTGTGACCTTCCCGTTATTTTCAGTAAAAATATGCAGAGCACCTTCTTTCTTCATGATGCCAACCAGGTTTGTAACCTTGCCTCCCATACTGCAGAGTCCTGCTTTTTGTCCTTCGGCCATTATGCTCAGGTCCATTTCGGTGATCACTTCGCCGGTGGTCCCCATAACTTTCTGTGTCAGAGTGTTGCGGGCTGCAGATGTACTACCCTGCCCATGGCTCCGTCTGACTGAAAGTGATAAAACCACCACTGGCCGTCAGGAGTATCCACAAGCGATCCCTGATGCGGACCATTAATGCCGGTACTTCCTTTTTCCAGGACCACCTTCTTTTCATAAGGACCATAAATATTCTTTGAACGGAGGATTGTCTGCCATCCGGTAGCCACACCCCCTTCAGGGATGCTCATATAATACCATCCGTTAAGTTTGTGTATCTTGGTTCCCTCTGCTGTTGGCCCTGTATAAACTATGACTCCATCATCAAGAAGCTGTTTTCCGTCTTCGCTCATTTTATGGATTATAATAGGTCCTGCTCCCTTCAGGCTGTGTCCCAGGTATATTTTTCCATCCTCATCCCAGAAGGGACAGGGATCTTCCCACCTTGGAATTGCCTTCACCTGGAAAAGAGGTTCCCATGGTCCTTCGGCTTTTTCTGCAGTGCTCATAAATAAGCCTTCATCCGGTGTACAGAAGTAAATCCAGAATTTATTGTTGTGATATCTTATTGCAGGAGCCCATGAGCCGCCAGCGTACCTGTCATTGGTATTATATTCAGGAAAGTCAAGATGATCATAAACCCTTGCGATTATCTTCCAGTTTACCATATCATCAGATTCCAGGACAGGCATCCCCATGAAATGGAACTCCGAGCACACCATATAGTATTTGTTATCAACCCTTATCACATCCGGATCGGAATAGTCGGCATTCAGGATGGGATTGATATAAGTTCCGTTTCCCTGATCGCCCCATGATCCGGTACGAGCCTGGCCGAAAGCAATGATTCCCGGTTGCATGATCAACAGGATTATAATCAGTAACCTGATCATTTTTACGATTAATAAGTTGCCTGCATAAAGGTAAAATTAAATAGATTCATTTAATAAATTTTAAGATTTGATAACAGATGGTTTTTACCAAAAAAAAGTTAGGTTTGTAGGAATTTTTGAAAATCCTGAACCTTTCATAATTAGTTTATGTCAAAAAGCCGCTTGTTCATAACAAAACCACTTAATCAATTGCTGACTGAATCTAAAGAAACAGGTGGTTTAAAAAGATCATTGACAGCTCTCAATCTCACCACATTAGGAATCGGTGCCATTATTGGAGCCGGAATATTTGTTCTTTCGGGACAGGCTGCCGCGCAATATGCGGGTCCGGCTATTGTATTATCGTTCATAATTTCCGGACTTGCATGCGGTTTTGCCGGTTTGTGCTATGCGGAATTTGCATCCATGATCCCGATTGCAGGAAGCGCCTATACATATTCTTATGCAACGCTTGGTGAGTTTCTTGCCTGGATAATAGGATGGGATCTTATACTTGAATACCTCTTTGCAGCTTCGACAGTATCTGTCGGCTGGTCGGGATATGTTGTGAGTTTTCTGAGGGATTTTAATATAAACATACCGGCCCAGTTTACAGGAGCCTCAGGCACTGTCCTTGTCGATGTGCCGGAAATGGGATGGATGACTCTTACCAAAGCTTATGCAGAAACACTTGCAGCGTCTGGTATTAATGTGGACTCTCTAACTCATGTCACATGCATCCTTAACTTACCGGCTATGTTCATCGTGGCATTATTGTCAACTCTGCTGGTTATCGGGATAAAAGAATCTGCCAACTTTAATAACATTATGGTAATCACCAAAGTATCAGTCATCATTCTGTTCATTGTGCTTGGTTTTATGTTTGTAAAGGCTGCCAACTGGCATCCCTTTATCCCGCCTAATAAAGTTGAAAGCACTCCCATTTCCGAATATGGATCATTCTGGGAGTGGCTGAGAGCATATAGTCATGAGTTCGGTAAATATGGGATCGGCGGCATCCTGCGTGGAGCAGGAGTGATCTTCTTTGCATATATAGGATTCGATGCAGTATCGACAGCAGCCCAGGAGGCAAAAAATCCTAAGAAAGATATGCCGGTAGGCATACTCGGTTCACTTGGCATTTCAACCGTCCTCTATATTCTCGTTGCTATTGTTATGACCGGAATTGTCAGTTATACCACCCTGAATGTTGCAGATCCGGTAGCTGTCGCTGTAAATGCGATGGGCAAGGAAATGTTCTGGTTAAGGCCAATAGTAAAAGTTGCAGCGATTGCAGGATTAAGCTCTGTTATCCTGGTGATGCTGCTCGGACAACCCAGGATTTTCTTTACAATGTCTAAAGACGGCTTGCTGCCTCCGGTATTTTCCAAAGTCCATCCAAAGTTTAAAACTCCATATATCAGCACAATAATTACTGGTTCGGTCGCGATGGTAATTGCAGGCATTTTACCAATAAGCATTCTTGGTGAGCTTGTATCAATCGGGACTCTGCTGGCTTTCATTATTGTCTGTATCAGCATTCTGGTACTGAGGAAAGCAAGACCAGAGATTGAAAGACCTTTCAGGACACCATGGGTTCCGGTGGTACCAATTCTTGGTGCCGCGATTTGCTTTTTACAGATGGCCGCACTGCCTCTTGATACATGGCTGAGGCTGATAATCTGGATG
>CAZLCF010000246.1:0-4703 GCA_964557905.1 uncultured Rikenellaceae bacterium
AGCGCAGGGCCCTCACCATATCTCCTGCAAAATAACTTCATGGACCGGTTAATCTGCCAGTTGCCGTTTATACATCTGGATGGTATTTTCAAGACCGAGGTAAAGAGCGTCTGAGATGAGTGCATGGCCAATCGAAACCTCAAGGATCCATGGTATATTCTTATGTAAATAACCAAGGTTATCAAGGTTCAGGTCATGCCCCGCGTTGAGCCCGAGACCGGCATCCCTGGCAATTACGGCAGCCCTGATGAATGGACTGATCGCTTCCACCGCATTTTTATTAAAGCCGGAAGCATATGGTTCTGTGTAGAGTTCGATCCTGTCGGTTCCGGTAAGTGCAGCATTCTCAATATTTACAGTTTCGGTATCGACAAACAACGATGTTCTTATTCCTGCCTTTTTAAATGTGGATACCACATCTGTAAGGAAATTCCTGTATTTCAATGTATCCCAGCCGGCATTTGATGTAATTGCATCATGCCTGTCCGGAACAAGTGTAACCTGGTGGGGTTTGACTGAAAGCACCAGATCAATAAAACTGTCGGAAGGATTTCCTTCAATATTGAGTTCGGTTTTAATGATCGGCCTTATTTCAAGAACATCTTTATATCTGATATGTCTCTCATCTGGCCGGGGATGTACTGTTATTCCATCGGCGCCATAAACCTGGCAGTTTATTGCAGCATTCAGTACATTTGGCATGTTCCCGCCTCTTGCATTACGCAATGTTGCAATTTTATTTATGTTAACGCTTAATTTTGTCATATAATAAAATGTATCGTTTGTCCGTATTGTAATAGTAATGCAAAATTAACAGAACTGGCAATTTTTTATTATTTTAGATGAAAATTAACCAAAATGGTTGCCAAGGATTTGATATCTGAGATTATTCCTTCCCTCAAAACATCAGATACAGGGCAGACAGCTCTGAACTGGATGGAGATATTCAGGATATCGCATCTGCCAATCGTGAATAATCAGGATTTTCTTGGATTGATTTCCGATACTGACATATATGACATGAATCAGCCTGAAGAACCGATTGGGAATCATGAGCTTACATTGTTAAAACCATATGTGACCGATAATCAGCACCTTTTCGAAGTTATTGGACTTGCAGCCAGGCTTAAGCTTTCAGTTGTACCGGTTCTTGATAACAACAATCACTATAAGGGAGTGATCACTTCCAGTGATCTGATCCGGCATATCGCTGGTATTTCATCAATGGATCAGCCGGGAGGTATCATCGTTCTTGAACTGACTGAAAGAGACTATTCGCTTTCGGAGATTGCCCAGATCGTGGAAAGCAACAATATCAAGGTCTTGAGCATGTACATCACGTCCCTTTCAGAATCTACAAGGCTGGAGGTGACTCTGAAAGTGAATACAACAGATCTGCTTGCTCTTATAAAAACATTTGAAAGGTACAATTATGAGGTTAAGACCTGGGTGACTACCAATGATTCAATTGACAGGTTCTATTCTGAAAGGTTTGACCTTTTGATGAAGTATCTTAATATCTGACAGGCCATGCTACGGAAGGTTGCTATATTCAGTAAGGACAATAATCCGAAAACGAGAAATGGGGTGCAGAATCTTGTCAATGAGTGCTACAGAAGAGGCATTATGATACAGCTTTATCAGAAGCCCGGAGGAGGATCTGCACATTATGAGGGAGAAATAAATGAGCGATTCAGCGAACTCTCGGAATTGCATGATTTGCCTGATATGGTTCTGAGTGTGGGAGGGGATGGCACATTCCTCGAAACGGTACTGAAGGTAAAGGATCTGGGAATACCTATAGCCGGGGTCAATACCGGCAGGATGGGATTTCTGGCAAACATTCCCGGCGAAGAGATAGGCAATTCAATAGATCTGTTATGTAAAAATGAATTTGAAATAATTGAAAGATCTCTACTACAGATATCCGGACCTTCCGGACTGTTTGATCAGGAATCTGCAACAGCCCTGAATGAGATTACCATCCAGAAGTCCAGCGTCAGTATGATAACCATAAATGTCTATGTTGATGAGGTTTATTTGAATACTTACTGGGCTGATGGGCTGATCATTTCAACGGCAACAGGTTCAACGGCATATAACCTCAGTGTGGGTGGTCCGATTCTGTCTCCAGATGATGAAAGCATGATTATTTCACCTATTTCACCACATAATCTTACAATAAGACCAATTGTCCTCTCGGGCAACAGTAAATTAAGGATGGTAATGGAGGCCAGGACTAATGAGTACCTGGTGACTTGCGATTTCCGATATAAGAAGTTGCCCCTGAACGAGGAGATCCGTATTGAAAAAGCCGGATCAAAGCTAAAAACAGTAATGCTGAAGAGCAGGGATTTTTACAGTACACTGAGAAACAGGCTTATGTGGGGTGTAGACAAAAGGAACTGAAAAGATTAATTAAGATCGCCAGGCATATTATGCTTACATATTTGTAATTTTTGTAATTAAATTTGCTACTTATTATTATACCCTAAAAATTAGATTCTTATATTTGTATCAGCAACAAAAATGTTATATGTCATGAAACGGTGCATTTTGGTCATATTGATGTTTTGCTTTGCAGTTCCCTTTTCACAGGCACAACTCTGGAAATTGCGAAGGTGGGAAATCGTTGGCGGTGTCGGCCCGTCATTCTTCTTTGGAGATATAGGAGGATTCTCACGGACCAAGAACATCCTCGGGATACGAGACCTGACATACCTGCAGACAAGGTTCGATATTAATGGAAATCTGAAATTCAGGATCACAAGGGATATAAATGCAAGAATAAGTCTCACCTACGCCCTCCTTCGTGCAAATGATGAAAGAGGATCAAATGAAGGCAGGGCATTTGATGCCACGACATCTATCTATGAACCGGCAATTATTGGTGAATATTATTTTATAAAGAACGTGGCTGAAAACAGTTACCTTTTCGTAAAAGCTAAAGAGCGCTTTATTTTTGGACTTCTGAAATCGCTTGATTTTTATGCTTTTGCAGGTTTTGGCGGTCTTTCATATTCCGTGAAGGGGAATGATGCCCTGGTAACCCACGGTATGGAAACAGGCGGATTTTCACCAGTCATACCAGCCGGATTAGGTGCAAAACTGATCTATTCACCCAATATGAACTTCGGAGTTGAGGTCGGAGGCAGATATGCTTTTACTGATTATCTTGATGGCTATACTTCACAATATTCCAAGGCAAATGACGTTTATTATTTTTTAAATTTCACTTTTACGTATAAGCTGAAAACGGGGCCTACCGGATGGCCCTCATTCAGATGACAATGAGCCGGATCAGTTTTGATGAAACGATTACCTTGGATCTTTTTATTTTTCTGCCTTTCGATTTCTGCTGCAGGACAGCGTAATTCTGACTATGGAGTATTCGTGGGTGTTTCTTCATACCTTGGGGATATTAATCCGAACAGGCTCATGTATTCACCTCTTCCTGCAGGGGGTGTTTTCTACAGATATAATTTTCATCCAAGAAATGCCCTCAGGGGCAATATCTTCTTCGGTGGACTGAGGGGCGATGACCTCGATTTCAAAAACAGCTTCCAGGTAAACAGAGCTGCATCATTTTCCGGATTCGTAGGCGAACTAGCCGTTCAATTTGAATTTAATTTCCTGCCTTATACCACAGAGGGTAAATTCTGGGATTTTTCACCGTATTTTGCTGCCGGAGCAGGCGTAACATTCATTAATTCACCTTCATTGACCTTTCAGCCCATAATACCATTTTCGGCAGGTTTCAAGGTCAATATTTATAAAAATATGGGACTTGAAGCTGAATATGGCTTTCGTAAGACTTTTTATGATAACTTTGACGGCTTAAATGATTTGGTTGCCCCATCCGATTTTACGTGGCTCCATAATAATGACTGGTACTCATTTGCAGGTATTGCACTTACCTGGAAGATCTATAATACTCTGGCCGGATGTCCGGCATACAGCGATGTGGATGGGAAGAGAAGACGTTAAATTATGCCGTTGCGACAAAAGATTGATATTAATAAACTGCCTGTCCATATTGCTATTATTATGGACGGAAATGGAAGATGGGCTACCCAGCATGGTATGGAGAGGATCTTCGGGCATCAGAAGGGAGTTGAATCCGTCAGAAATGTGATTGAGGCTGCTGCTGAACTTGGCATTAAATACCTTACCCTTTATGCTTTCTCTACTGAAAACTGGGGAAGACCAGATGAAGAGATATCCGCTTTAATGGGTATTATGATTCAATCACTTAATAATGAGACTGCTACAATGGTAAAGAACAATATTAAAATGACAGCCATTGGTGATTTTAGCAGACTTGCTGAAGATGTAAGGGCAAGGTTATTTGAAACTATTCATCTGACTGCAGGTTCAACGGGATTAAATCTGGTGGTAGCTCTTAGTTACAGCTCCCGGTGGGAAATAACAGAGGCAGTAAGGAAAGTAGCCCGTGAAGCGTACAAAGGAGAGCTGAATCCGGAAATGATAGACGAAGCAGGATTTGAAAAATACCTGACCACTAATGGAATCCCGGATCCTGATCTTTTAGTAAGGACCAGTGGGGAATTAAGGATTAGTAATTTTCTATTATGGCAAATGGCCTACACTGAATTATACTTTACAAATAAACTTTGGCCTGATTTTGGTAAGGAAGATCTTTATGATGCTATAATAGACTTCCAGAAAAGAGAACGAAGATT
>CAZLCF010000247.1:0-4652 GCA_964557905.1 uncultured Rikenellaceae bacterium
CCTGCCCGCTGTAATTGCCAATCAGGAAGCTTCTGCCATACAAGTATTGTACAAAAACCACGTAACTCCTTGATATATAATAATTAAAAGTGACGCCTCCCTTGACAAGGAAGACAGGTTTATCAAATTCTTCCACCCCTGTAAGATCATAGACCTGGTTGTTCAGCCTCTGCTTTCCTTTTATCAGGAAATCGGTGGCGAAGATCGCCTTCAGGCAGAAAGAGAATCCTTCGGGTTCGTTTTTGTTATACAGCGGCCTCAGGAATTCATAATCCACACCGAGGTTCAGGTCGAGGAATGATACATCCCATTCGGAGTAGTTTCCCAGCACCGTGTCGCTGCTTGAAGCTGCAAATTTATCATTTGATATCTCAAGTGATAAATGACATGGCGTTTCAAATAAAGGCATACGACCTCCGAGACCCAGACTGTTAAGGAAGGCTCCCGTGAGATCGCTGATTTCATTCCCTTCTGAATTCTTATAATCGAACGATGATATGACCTTGCCCGTTTTAAGATATATCTGCTGACTGTTTGCGGTCAGTACAAAACAGGCAAATATCAGACAGCCAAAAAGCTTTCTCATAAGCATTTGTTATAATATGATGATTTTATTTTTTCGCACTATAATTATAAAAACGGTATTTCCTATTGTACCAGGTGATATCCTGCTGTTCAGAACTTGATTATTTTTGAGTATAGATATTTTGTGATTGTACTTACTCTTATAAAATAAGCGCCAGGTGCCAGATAACCTGCATCCAGAGTCAGGTCGGGGGAAGCTCCATGTTTTTTAAAATAGATTATTTTCCCATTCAGATCATAAAGAGCGACATATAGAAAATCCGGTATCGTTTCAGAAAAAGTGATGATAATATGATCTGAGAACGGATTAGGGAAAATTGTTGCCTGTAAAGTTCCTGACGTAATAATATTGACCGGACCGGTAAGAGGTTGAATAAATCCCTGTCGGAGCTGATAATTTTTATTCTGCGACAGGCCTGTTATACCCGGCTGACCTATGCTTTGCTGCAGGTAGTATTGATGACCATCTGACATTACAATTTTTGAAGATCCGCCTGCGCTAAGCACAGATCTCAGTCTTGCAGGTGTCTGTGCGCTTGTCTGGAAAGAAACAAGTACAGGTAGAACCGGAATTAAAAATCTTAATAGCAATCTCAGGTTAATCACTTGCTTTGGAATAATTATGTACAATATATCAGTTAATGAATCTTGCCTTTTCAGAAAAAGTCAAGCTCTCTTAAAAGAGGATTCTCCCCTTGTTTATTGAATTCTGCGTTGTTATCAAAATTACACTTAAAATTTAAAATAAAAAAATTAATGGCCGGCTCGGGGGGAAGGTTTGAAAGTTCAATATAATAGTACAGCGTACAGAGTACAGCGTATAGAATAATCATTTAATTGAATTTGATTCCTCTGTTGTCGGAGATTTTCAGAGATTTAATAAGATTAGCAGTTTTTCTTGAAATAATATCAGTGCGTTAGAGTAATTCGTCCAGCACTTTTTGTGAAATATAATTACTGTCGAAGGCTCTAAATGATTGATTTCGTGTTTCCCCGCATGATACTTTGGCAACGAAAAGAAATTGAACGAATTCTTTATTGCCTCCTCTTTCAAAACCTTCAGCGATATTGTCAGAAACAGATCCTGATAAGCTTCTCATTTGGTCACGTAGTTTATAATCATGACAAAACGGTTCCTGTGAAGTGATCTTGAAAACGAACTTATATAAGTCCCTGGCAAGTTTCCATATTTCAAGATCCTCAAATTTTGTTACCTTCATATTGAAAATTATTTAGCACGATTAATAAGAAATACAGAATAACAACAAACATAAAATTAATTAATTTGTCTTTACAAAACAATACCTAAACGCTGTACGCTAAACGACCTGACATATCTGAGTGATACATATGGAGTCCTATTTGAGAAAGTTAATTACTGAAGGCGAGAACCAACACCTCGACTTTAAATACTGTGTTTCGGATAGCCGGAAGATCGCCAGGACATTATCTGCCTTTTCAAACAGCGACGGTGGAAGAATACTGATAGGAGTAAGGGATAATGGAAGTATTGCCGGAATTAAATCCGATGAAGAGATTTATATGGTTGACACGGCTGCACATCTATTCTGCCGGCCTAAAATTGATTATACCATAAAACAACATATGACAGGGGGAAAAACCATAGTGGAGGTTGAGGTAAAAAAGGGGAGGGAAAGACCATATCAGGCTAAAGATGAAAACGGGAAGTGGCTGTCATATTTCAGACATCATGACCAAAACCTTGTGGCAAATAAAATATTGCTTCAGGTCTGGCGAAAAGAGGAAAAGAAATCCGGCGTAATGGTAAAATTCGGCAAGGCTGAAAACTCCCTGATGGATTACCTGGGGAAAAACGGATCAATTACTTTATCAAAATTCAGAAAAATTGCCCGGATCTCATCTTACAGGGCTGAATCGATACTGGCAAACCTTATTATATTTAAAGTCCTGATTATGAATGCATCAGAAAAAGGATTCAGCTATGAGCTTAATCCGGATGAACCACTGAAAAATGAAGAGGAGAGGGAGGGAAAGGAGGAGGGGGAGAAAGTACAGCATGCAAAGTACAGCGTACAGCGTTCAAGGTTCCACGCTGAACGCTAAACGCACGAACGTACGAACTTACGAACGATCGCACGATTGCAGGATCGCATGATTGCGTGATTAGAGTTTTTATTATTCTGCCGGGATCATAGTGAAATGAAAAATTTGTTAATATTGAAGGTTTTATTTTAATTCTGAAAAATATTTCAGGGGAGTAAAATGGGAGTTTTAGAACGCATCGGGTTTGATAATGATAAATACCTTACGGAACAGACATCTTCTATCCTTGAGAGAGTAAACCGGTTTAACCATAAGCTTTACCTGGAATTCGGGGGCAAACTTTTATATGATTATCATGCAGCCAGAGTGCTGCCGGGATTTGATCCTAACGTTAAGATGCGTCTTTTGCAAATATTAAAAGATAAAATTGACGTAATCTTATGTATTCATGCAGGTGCTATTGAAAGAAAAAAAGTCAGGGCCGATTTTGGAATTACCTACGATGTTGATGCATTAAAAACCATTGATGATTTCAGGGAGTGGGGAATAGATATCACGGCTGTGGTTATTACCCGTTATCAGAATCAGTCACCTGCAAAAGCTTTTAAGAACAAGCTCGAGTTAAGGGGTATCAAGGTGTATTTACATTATACCACAAAAGGATATCCTATGGATGTTGACCTGATTGTAAGCGATGAAGGATATGGGGCAAACGAATACATTACAGCCACCAAACCTATTGTGATTGTAACAGGTCCGGGACCGGGCAGCGGCAAGCTTGCCACATGCCTGTGCAATCTTTATCATGAATACAAAAAAGGTGTCAAAGCCGGGTATGCAAAATTTGAAACATTTCCTATCTGGGACCTGCCTGTCAGTCATATGGTAAATCTTGCCTATGAAGCCGCTACCGTTGATCTGGAAGACAGAGTGTTAATTGATGAACATCACTTAAAGGCCTATAATGTTAAGACTGTAAATTATAACCGTGATATAGAAGCGTTCCATCTGCTTAAAAGGATCATTGAAAAAATAACAGGCGGCGAATCCATGTATCAATCTCCGACAGATATGGGAGTAAACCGCGCAAGTGCAGGCATTGTGAATGACAGGATAATCACCGAAGCATCTTATCAGGAGATTATCAGGAGATACTTCAGGTGTGCTGTTGAGTATGCAATGGGACTGGTCGATAAGGAGACACTCAACCGGATTATTTCTATAATGGATAATGTGGGGGCGAAAGTCGAAGACCGTAAAGTAGTGCTCCCGGCAAGAGAAGCTGCAAAAGACGCTGAAAAAAGCGGGAAAGGCCATGACGGTATTTTCTGCGGAGCCGCTATTGAATTGCACGACGGAACAATCATCACAGGTAAAAACTCACCGCTGCTGCATGCATCTTCAAGCCTGATCCTCAATGCTGCCAAACACCTGGCCGGACTCCCCGACAAAATGTACCTTCTGCCCGAAAATATGATCGATTCGGTGACATATCTGAAAAAAGACATATTGAATGGCAAAATGGTCAGCCTGGATGTGGATGAGACATTGATTGTGCTTGGTATAAGCGCTTTATCTAATCCGGCAGCGAAAATGGCACTGGAAAACCTGAAATGGCTCCGTGATTGCGAAGTACATCTTACACGTATTCCTACCCCGGGCGATGAAGCAGGATGGCGAAAATTAAAGGTAAACCTGACCTGCGATCCTGAATATTCAAGCAAGAGCCTTTTTATCAGCGGCTGAGTGATAAATAACGTCGGCCTTTGGCCTCCTGTCTTGCTCGCTGCGCTCGCTGTCTTGCCCCGAAAAGCGGGGTGTCTTGAAGTCTTGTTCACTGAGGTTACTCCGCCCATGTCATTCAGAGCGCTTAAATTTCAAATCAGAACAATATTTCAAAAATATTTACCTTTGAATTATGATAGATGGACCTGATAATGTTTTTGATATCGAATTATGAATAAAAAATTTAACCAGTTTGTCCAGTTATTAAACAAGGAACTAAGACTTCTTCTGAGCATCAGTTTTGGTATATTTTTATT
>CAZLCF010000248.1:0-4639 GCA_964557905.1 uncultured Rikenellaceae bacterium
ACTATAAGGATCAGAATTACGATGACACCAGATACAGAGGTTGCATCAGCATATATAAAAAGATGAATCCAGGTCAGAAAGAAAAATAACATTACAAATACTGTCAGAATGATAATACCAGTAGAAAAACCGCTAGTAAAACTAAGATAGACAACTAATACTACAGAAACTGGAAGAGAATACAAAGAATATTTTGCTATTTTCCTTGCCCAGCTTTTATCCTGCAATTTCATTGCGTACAAAGTAATTATTGAGGAGAGAGGAAATGCGCACATAAATATAAAGAAGGGACCTGCATTTACATCTTCGGCGCCAGTAACAATCGCTGCAATCAATCCTGCTGCTACAATGAAGATTCCCGCCAATGAACCAATCAGGATCTTCCTGTGAAGTGATTTTTCCATCAGATTTAAATATGATCAAATATTAAAGTTAAACCAATTTCGAACAATTCGCAATTTTTATTATATTTACTTAATTGTGCAGCTCCTTACCCTGCACTAGAATAAAGAGCTCTAATAAAATTAATTGATTCATGATTTTATAATAAGGAACAATGCCGAAAATTCCTCAACCAGAGTAGGCTAATTTAATTCCAGGATTATGAAAAAAAGTACGTTTATCGTTGGTGTTGCTTCAACACTTCTGTTACTCATCGGAGTGGTAATGAAATCACTTCACTGGCCGGGTACCGGCGTAGTAATCACTGTTGCAGTGGCATGCTTTGCGCTTGGTTACGCCATCATGTTCTGCCTTGATAAAAACAAGACAGCAAAGAATGGCTATGACAAATTCGTCAATGTTATGGTTATGATAACAATGATTGTTGTAGCAGTCTCGTTTCTCCTTAAAGCCATGCACTGGCCCGGAGCAGGTATGGGAATTTATGCCGCGCATATCCTTCTGCTTGTATTAATCCCGATACTTTATATCCAGGGAACAAAGGAAACAGACCCGGTAAAGAAGCTTCATATCGACAGTTCAGTTATTATTGTTGCATTCATAACGGCAATTTCATTCTATATCTGGTGGAGAACAAGCGTTGCCTGATAATAAAAAGATAATTTTAAACATCAAATTGTTAGTATTGAAGGGAGTATGAGCATAAATACAAATCCCATTGATATAAGCAATGAGTCTCTCTGGCAGTCACGGTTTGGCGATTCTGCCCGTGTGGCTGATGATGCTATAAAAACACTGAAGAAAGCAGAAAAAGCTGCTTATCCAAAGGGAATTGCCTATGCTAACCTCAACATCGCCGCCGCGAATTTCTACCAGTCAAAAAACGATATAGCCCTAAGACATCTTTCAGAGGCCTACCAGTGGTTTGAAACCAATAAGCAGGAAAAAGGTTATGTCAGAGTCATCCTGCTGAAAGGCAATATATTCGAGAGCTTCGGTGATTATGAAAAAACTCTTAACCTCTGGTTAGAAGCTTATAAAGCATCCATAGAAATCAATGATACTGAATCGGAAGGAGAATCCTGCAACCAGCTTGGACTTATTTATTCAAGGTTATGCAACTTCCCGAAATCTCTTGAATACTTCAACAAAGGGCTGAAGATCAGGGAAGAGCTTGGAGATGAAAATGCCGCAGCATCATCGCTCAACAGGATAGGAATGGTCCTGAGGCAGATGAAAAAATACGAAGAATCACTGGAATATTATTTCCGAAGCCTGGAGATCAGGAAGAAGAATAACCAGCTGTCTGCCATTCCCTGGACCTTCCTCGGCATTGCCAGCACTTACGAGGAGATGGAGAAATATCCTGAGTCGCTTGATCATTATGAACAGGGGATGAAAGGCACCGACAAACGATGCACCCTTCAGTGCATGATGGGGGCCGGGCGGGTTTACAGCCGGATGGGCAGCGTAGAGAATGCTGAAAAGAGTCTGGAACAATCTCTGGCCATGGCCGGTGAACTAAAATCCCTGGCCCTGATAGCAGATGCCCATGCAGCACTGGCAGCACATTACGAATTGTTCAAAAAACCTGATATGGCCCTAAAGAGCTTTAAGCAATATCTAAAAGCAAAAGAATCATTCCAGAGCAATGAAGTACAGAGCAAGATCAGTAATATTGAGGTTGCCCACGCAGTTGAAAAATCGGAACAGGAAAAGGAGATCTACCGGTTAAGGCATGTTGAACTTAAAGCAGCATACGACATCATTGATGAGAAAAACAGGGATATCACTGCAAGCATAAATTATGCAAGCCGCATTCAGAGGGCTCTTCTTCCAGATTCGCGGGAAATCAGCGGTTTGCCTGAAAGTAGCTTTATATTTTATCTCCCGAGGGATATTGTCAGCGGAGATTTTTACTGGTTCACAGAGGTAAAAGAAAAGCTTATTTTTGTGGCAGGAGATTGCACCGGTCATGGTGTCCCTGGTTCGCTGATGAGTATGCTCGGAATATCATTCCTTGAGGAAGTAGTTAATAATAAGGAAATAACGGTATCAGGACAGATTCTTGATGAACTGAGAAAAGAGGTACAGCGCGCCCTTCATCAGAAAGGTGAGAGGGAAGAGGCCAAAGACGGAATGGACATTGCCCTTTGCGTTATTGACAGGACCAAAAACATAATACATTATTCCGGTGCCTATAACGACCTGTACATGATCCGCAACGGTGAACTTATTGATTACCAGGCAGATCGTATGCCAATCGGTATTTATGATCTGGGAGACAGGAGCTTCACCAGCCAGGATATACCCTACCATTCCGGAGATATAATCTATATGTTCTCAGATGGTTATGCTGATCAGTTCGGCGGACCGAATACCAAGAAATTCAAATATGCGAATCTGAAAGCGCTTTTTCTCGAAATCCATAAGCTTCCTTTACAGGAACAGAGAAACAGGCTTGAATCGGAATTCTTCAAATGGAAAGGAGATAAACCTCAGACAGATGATGTTCTCGTAGTGGGGCTTAAACTGTAAGTAAACTCAGTGGAACTCTGTGTAACAGAGGAGGATTTTGAAGAACTAGCCAGAGAGACACAGAGAAAATATTAGTTTTGTGATTGTGTTACGTTGCGCCTAAGCGTTTTAGCGGTTTAAAAAATTCAGTTTATTAACTTTAAAACCTGAGAATAAAACTCAGTAATCTTGGTAGATTCGTGTTCCCAGTTCAGGCTTTTAAAAGCTATTACAGAATTCTGTTTTAATTTATTCAAAAGGTCAGGATCATCCCGGAGTTTTATTATCGCCTTACTGATCGCTTCAGGTGTGATATCAGGAATAATTATGCCGCAATCATTCTCTTCGACTATTTTCCTGATTTCAGGGAGAGAGCCTGTTATGACAGGAATGCCGGCCGAGATATAATCGAACAGCTTATTCGGAAGGCTGAACCTGTAATTAAGGTTTGTGTCCTTTTCCAGACTCAATCCTGCATCAGCTGACCTGGTATATCTCATAAGCTCTTCCCACGACACTTTTGGATAAAATTTCACTCTGTCTGAAAGATTCAATTCACTTGCTTTTTGTTTCAGGACCGTAAGAACATCTCCCGAACCAACAACAAGCAATGATATTTTTTCTGTCATGTCAACTGCTTCAATAAGCTCCTCTCCTCCTTTATCGATATTAATCCCGCTGCCCTGGAATATCAGCAACAGGTTGTCATTGCTTATGCCAAGGTCTTGTCGTAAAGAGGCCGGGATACCCGTTGATGACCTCGAGCAATTTCTTACCACTGCAGGCTTTATTCCATATTCCTTTTCGTATTGTTCTGCAACTGAATCACTTACAGTCATTACATGTTTAAGGTATGGAAATATTGATCTCTCAATTGTCTTCCACACCCATTTTCTGAATGGTTTGTGCAGCATTTCCGGAACTCCGGTAAAATACTCATGAGAGTCATAAACCAGAGGCAAATTTTTCAGTTTTGAAATAAGAATATTAGCAGGCAAAGTATCCAGGTCGTTGGCAACAAGAAGATCATATTTATGAAAGAGAAGGTAGAAGAAAAGACGAAGGTTGAAGAATTTGTAGAAAAGGAAGCCTCGTTTGAAGAGCATTCTGAATCTCTTTGTTTTGAACGGAACAGACCCGGAATCACAGCAGTCTCCCAATTTTCTTCCGATAATTGTGATATCACAATTCAATTTACTTACTGTTTCAGCTATCTTCAATACCCGCTGGTCGAAGCAAATGCAATTTATAACTGAGAATACTATTCGTTTCTTATTTGGGAATAATGGCATGAGATAAAAGTAGTAAAATTCATTAAAGTCTTGCAAGTCGTTTTTTGATCAGGACTTGCACGATTTGCATGACAATTTACATCATCCCGGGTTTGGTATTCTTTTCAGCCAATCCTAAAATTCTTTTAATCCTTTTTATCCGGGTTTCAGGTCTTTTGGAGCTATTAAGCCATTCGATATATATTCTGCGGGTTGATTGCGTGAAATTGCTGAAGTTTTCAAATGCTTTTTTATTTCTTTTGAGTTCTGTCATCAGATCATCCGGTTCAGATGGAATACCATTTCTCCTGTCGTCATAGACAAGCTCAGGCTTTTCAAGCGCCAGTTTATAAGCTTTTAATCCTGCTGGCCGCATCAGTCCTGCTTTTTTAAGCTTCTTCACCCTGTCGATATTATATTTTGACCATCGGCTTCCCGGGCGCCTGGGA
>CAZLCF010000249.1:0-4623 GCA_964557905.1 uncultured Rikenellaceae bacterium
ATGCGACAACCGGGACAGATATATATTTGCTGACTCAAAAAACTTCCATGCTGCCCGCTACACCTGCAAATTCAGTTGTCGTATTACCAATACCTGAAAGAAGAAGTCCGATAAAGATCAGGAATGTAATTTTAATACCGGCATTTTCCCTTATTAGATCAGCAAGCCCCTTCCCGGTAACAATCCCCATCCTTGCATTCATTTCCTGAATGACCACAAGAACTATAAATGAAGGTATCAGGGTCCATATCAGCCCATACCCGTAAAGGGCCCCGGCAACAGAATAAGTGGTTATCCCCCCAGCGTCATTATCGACGCTGCCTGTTATGATCCCCGGACCAAGGATCATAAAGAAAATAGCCAGCCTCCTGAATATATTCCTTCTGTTTATTCCGATTCTTATACCGGCCATGATCCTGCTTTATTTTCTTTTCCTGGTTTTCCTTTCACTGATCAGATCTTCCACAACATCATCTACCACCACCATTCCCTGGAGCTGTTCATTCTGGTCAATGACCGGTACTGCAAGGAGGTTGTATTTTGATACTATCTCCGCTATTGCAGTGGTTTTCTGATCATCAAATAATGAAACAGGTTCTGATTTCATTATTGTATTTATTTTTGTATCCGGCTCTGCCACAACAAGATCGCGAAGATTAAAGGTTCCGATCAGCTTATCATCCTTTTCAGTAACAAACATATTATAAAGCTCTGCAGGTTCAGGTTTCTTTGCCCTCAGCTCGCGGAGAACCTCTTCGACAGTCTTTGTAGCGCTGAATGAAAGGTAATCTGTTGTCATGATACTGCCTACAAGGTCATCGTCGTATTCCAGCAGTTCCCTGACCTCCTGTGATGATTCAGCTTCCATCTCCTTTAACAGCAGTTCGGCTTTATCATCCTCCAGCTCATCCAGTATATCTGCAACCTCATCGGCCGGCATTTTTTCCAGAACATCAGCTACCTTATTAACCGGCAGGCTCTCAACTATATGGATCTGAGCATTTGTTTCGAGCTCCTCCAGGACGTCTGCAGCTTTTTCCTCATCAAGAGCAGAGAAAACCGAGGTGCTTGATTTTTTACCAAGGTCCTCAAGGATATCTGCGAGATCTGACGGGTGAAGAGTATGAAGCTTGGCATAGCTTTTAGAAAGCTTGATATTTAAATTGGAAAAATCAATTGCCTGAACATCATCCCACAGTATGAACTTTGCAGGGATACTTATCTTAAAGAGAGAAAGTAGTTTTTTTATCGGTATGGATATGCCGATTCTTCGCAGCAGACCTTCAATACCAATATCAACTGCGATAGCAAATGTTCCGGCAGGCAGAGTTGCCAGCCGCACATCATTTACTCTTACAAGCTTGCGTCCGTTAAGATCAACTATCTGCTTATCGAGGATATTCTCATCGAGTAAAAGTCCGTTATTAACTTCCTCTTTGCTGATCTCAATAAGATCCGTGCAGGTTACATTAAGCATCTCTCTTGCTTTTGAAACCCTGAAAGGCTTGAAGGAATAGAATTTTGTTTCCCTGCCGATCCTCAGTTTTACACCGATAACAAGCTGCTGATTTGGTTCACTTTGTCCTGAGGGAACAGCATTGATGAGCAGATCCTTGATTACACCAATGGCATCGCCATCAGAACCAAAAGCTTCCTTGCCTAATATTCCGCTTAAATAAAATGTTGTGAGTGAAGTCATAGTCACCTCCTTTCTGCCTTGGATACAGCAGGAAGTGACCGGTAGAAACGCCTCTCCTTCTGTACCAGGATTCAGATTAATATATCCGCCGGATAGTCGTCCATTTAATTTTCAAAATTGATTGCGGGCATAAAAGTAAATTTCATGGGAAAAATATCCAAATAAAAGGATAAAAAAGTTTGGAGTGAGCTAAAGTTTGGAGTACTTAAAGTTGTTGAGACAATAATAACTTTAAGTACTTCAGGCACTTTAGGCATTCCAAACTTATATTATAAAAGGTATTACTGCTTTCCTGTTTACAGGGTAATCCGGGAAATTTGTCTTGTACCACCTGTGTGAGGCAACAGCTCTCGGGAACAGATTTGCAAATGTAAATACAAAGAATGCTAACCCGGGAAGTGACCATGTCATCACCGCCCAGCCGGCCCATTCGATAAGCTCTCCAAAATAATGAGGGGAGGAAATATATGTAAACAGCCAGCCTCTGGGGATAACATAGTCTTGCTTGTTTTGGGACCTGAGCATACGAAGTTTCTCATCAGAAGTTTTATTTACAAAATAGCCACAAATAAATAAGGCTACTCCTGTAATGAACTGCCATGATAACAGCCATGAATTGGAATAGTTATACAGATGAAAAACACCATATCCATTAATAAAACCATTCAGGGTGTTGAATACAATAGCCATAAGCGCTATGATCAAAGGATAGGGTTTGTTCCTGCCTGACTGACTGAAGGGATAATAGAAAGTTCGGTGTATATAATGCAATAACCAGACGATTACAAAAATTATCTGTGGAACATTTATATCAGGAGATATGATGAAGAAAAGAATAATCAGTGCAGGAGACGGAAATTCCATTATCAGCCATGCCCATTTTGATCTTACAGCAGGGCCCCAGCCTTTCCTTGAGAACTTCCCGTATGGCGCAGAAACGAAGAATAGCAGAACAAATACAATTGCTGCAAAACTGAAAATAAGGATTAATGAAAACCTGTATAAACCAGTCATAAATATTCAGGACGTCAAATACTTCAGTCCTTTCAGATTCCAAATATAACAATATATGTCGGTTCTCCTGTTTTCGGGAGCATTCTGTCTCTGAATATATCAGTTTTGAGTTTGTTTTTTCTATATATTTGTCCGCTAATCAATAAAATTCAACCATTGAGAATCTTACAGGAAAGACTTTCAAAGTATGATGCCCCGCAAAAGGCGATGGCTGCCGGCATCTATCCCTATTTCAGGGAAATAGAATCTGATCAGGATACAGTTGTTAAAATAAAGGGAAAGGATGTCCTGATGTTTGGATCGAACAGTTACCTTGGACTTACTAACCACCCGAAGATCAAGGAAGCTGCAAAAAGAGCTGTTGATAAATATGGTACAGGTTGTGCCGGATCAAGGTTCCTAAATGGTACTCTGGATATACATATTGAGCTTGAGGAGAGGCTTGCAAACCTTGTCGGAAAAGATGCAGCTTTATGTTACAGCACAGGCTTTCAGGTTAATCTGGGAGTAGTTTCGATTCTGACAACACGCAGGGATCACATTATACTTGACGAATTTGATCATGCTTCGATTATTGAAGGGAGCAGGTTGTCATTTTCAAAAGTGCTTAAATACGGCCATAATGACATGCATGCACTGGAGACTAAGTTGGAACGGTGTGCTCCCGAAACAATAAAGCTCATAGTTGTGGATGGCATATTCTCAATGGAGGGCGATATTGTCAGATTACCTGAACTGGTATGCCTGGCGGAAAAATATAATGCAACAATCATGGTTGATGATGCACATGCACTGGGAGTCCTCGGGAAAAATGGCTCTGGTACAGCATCACATTTCGGACTTACAGATAAGGTAGATCTTATTATGGGTACGTTCTCCAAATCACTAGCATCACTGGGAGGATTCATTGCAGCAGATAAGGATACAATTAACTTCATCAAGCACAATTCACGCACTCTGATCTTTAGTGCAAGCATGACTCCGGCTTCTGTCGCCTCAGTAATGGCTGCTGTAGATATAATGGTAAGCGAGCCGGAAAGGATTAGCCGCCTCTGGGATAATGCTCATTATGCGCTTAAGAGATTCCGGGAAACGGGATTTGATACAGGCAAATCTGAAACCCCTGTAATACCCTTATTCATACGTGATGATATTAAGGCGCTTATATTGACCCGGAAGCTGCTGACTGACGGAATATTTGTGAATCCTGTTGTTTCTCCGGCAGTGCCCAAAGAAGATTGCCTGATCAGGTATTCATTAATGGCTACCCACACCAGGGAACAGATCGATATTTCAGTTGAGAAGATCACCAGGGCAGCTAAAGAACTCAAAATCCTGGATTAATTGAAAAAAATAATTCTTATCACCGGGATCTCATCAGGATTCGGTAAAGAATCAGCAAAGCTTCTTGCAGAAGCCGGCCATAATGTATATGGAACAATAAGGAAAGGCGTTTATTCAGATGGAAAAGTGCATGTTCTGAAAATGGATCTTACCGATACCGGATCAATAAAGGAAGCAGTTGAAACAGTCATTCATGAAGAGGGCAGAATAGATGTCCTCGTCAATAATGCAGGTATGCATACCGGTGGACCGATCGAAACCTCATCAGCAGAAAACATTAAGCTTCAGATGGATACTAATTTCATGGGGATGGTTCACCTGATACGGGAGGTGCTTCCTCATATGCGGAAACAGGGAGGTGGAACAATCATAAATTTCAGTTCAATAGGGGGAATAATGGGATTGCCTTTCCAGGCATTCTATTCTGCAGGTAAATTTGCCATTGAGGGTTTCAGTGAAGCCCTTCGTATGGAGGTCGATCGGTTCAAAATAAAGGTTATTGTCATAAATCCCGGAGATTTTTGTACAAATAACTCTGCCAACCGAAGGAAATTTCTTGCTCCAGC
>CAZLCF010000250.1:0-4583 GCA_964557905.1 uncultured Rikenellaceae bacterium
TTGCCGGTCATGCAGGTCTTGCCAGTCGCTTTACATTTAAGATACCTGCACGACTTTTATTTTTTATCTTTTGTCTTTATAATTATCTTAGTCAGTCAAAATTATTCTATGGCATTAAACTACATCTGGATCGCTTTCTTCCTTATCGGATTCCTTGTTGCGCTCGGGAAACTTATCTTTTCAGGTGATACTCAGATATTCAACGATCTGGTTAATGCAGTTTTCGCAAATGCAAAGATCGGTTTTGAAATTTCCCTCGGACTCACAGGAGCCCTGACGCTCTGGATGGGGCTTTTGAAAGTCGGAGAAAAAGGAGGTGTCGTCAGGATACTCGGAAAAGCCATTGGTCCTCTTTTTGAAAAACTATTTCCAGGTCTGCCAAAGGGACATCCTGCATACGGTTCAATAATGCTTAACCTTGCAGCCAATATGCTGAATCTCGATAATGCTGCAACGCCTGTTGGCCTTAAAGCCATGAAGGAGATGCAGGAAGCGAATCCCGACAAGGAGACTGCCTCCAATGCACAGATAATGTTCCTCGTTCTCAATGCTGCCGGGCTGACAATCATACCGGTGAGTGTGATCGTCTACAGGATGCAGCTTGGAGCAGCCAATCCAGCTGATATTTTTATTCCAATTCTCATATCAACGTTCTTTGCATTAATGACAGGCCTGGTGAGTGTAGCAATAATTCAGAAAATAAATCTCTTTGACAAGGTGATCGTTGCTTATCTCGGCGGACTGACAGTGATCATTGCAGGTATAATACTCTATTTCAGCAGCCTGCCAAAGGAGCAGATATCAGCAGTTTCAACATTTGCAGCCAATTTCATTCTTATTTCAGTTATTGTATTGTTTATCGTCCTTGCTCTAATAAAGAAAGTGAATGTTTATGAAGCCTTCATTGAAGGTGCTAAAGAGGGTTTTAATATTGCAGTGAAGATAATTCCCTTCCTGGTGGCTATCCTTGTGGCGATCGGTGTCTTCAGGGCATCAGGGGCCATGGACTTTATTATTTCGGGAATCACCGCATTTTTCAGCTGGCTGGGTGTAGATACGAAGTTTACGGGGGCTTTGCCTGTAGCATTTATGAAACCTCTCAGCGGCAGCGGCGCAAGAGGATTAATGGTCGATGCCATGAAAACTTACGGACCGGATTCATTCATCGGCAGGCTGGCATGTACTATGCAGGGAACCACCGATACTACCTTTTATATAATAGCTGTCTATTTTGGATCTGTAGGGATAAAAAATACCAGGTACTCAGTGGGTTGCGGGCTACTTGCCGATCTTGTGGGATTCACCGCTGCCATACTTGTAGCTTATCTCTTCTTCGGATAAACGCAACTTTGCCCCATCATAAAAAATATCGGGATATCGGAGTGCATTCACAGGAATAAAGGAGCTGAAAATAATCAGTAAGCGAAATGGATCTGGTTTATCAGCATTTTTAATATTATCTTACAAGGCTTTTAAGTGATGATTTATGAGCCTTGTAAATGTTTCCGTCCTTGTAGCGATCAGCATAATTGCAATTATTCTTCTTACATCAAAGCTTAAGCTTAAAGCATTTGTTTCGCTTTTTCTTGTCTCAGTCTTCCTGGCTTTCGCAACACTGCCTGCCGATACAATTGTAAGTACAATTAAAGAGGGTTTTGGCAATACAATGGCCTCAATAGGATTTTTGATAATCTTCGGGGCAATGATCGGCATCACTCTCGATAAAACCAGGGCAACTTTAAGCATAGCAAATTATATTCTGTCAAAGACAGGAAAACACAGAAGCGCACAGGCACTGGGAATTACAGGATTTATCACCGGGTTACCAATATTTTGCGACTCAGGATATATAATTCTAAGCGGTCTGGCAAAATCATTCAGCTCGCGGTCGAAAATCGCGATGCCATTCATGGCAACTGTTCTTGCCACCTCACTCTATTCGGTTCATTGTCTTATACCTCCTCATCCCGGAGCCCTGGCTGCAGCCGGTATTTTTAATGTGAATGTCGGGAACCTGATCATTGTCGGAATACTTTTTGCTGTCCCCGGTGCTGTGAGCGCATGGTTCTGGAGTAAGATAATGATCAGGAATAAGAACTACCAGCCTGCAGCTGAAATTATTACCGGCAAGCAGGTAATGCAGGAAAACCTCCCGTCAGCTTTAATGTCATTTCTCCCGATAGTGGTTCCTTTGCTACTCATTTCGGTAAAATCATTGATTCTACTCTTCGATAAAGAAAGTGTCAGTCTGATATACAAAATATTCCGTTTTCCTGGAGAACCTGTCTTTGCCCTTGCAATTGGTGTCGTTCTTGCACTGTTTTTAATTAAGAATAAAACAATTGACTCAATAAATTCTGTTTTTACCGATGCAATGGAAAAAGCCGGACCAATCCTTATAGTAACCGCAGCCGGCGGTATGTTCGGAATGGTAATCAAAGCTACAGGGATAGGTGAAGAAGCTGGAAGAATACTGGCTGGCACCGGTGCAGGACTGGTCATTCCGTTCGTTATTGCAGCGATTATGAAAACTGCACAGGGCTCATCAACTGTTGCCATAATAACAACTGCTTCCTTTATTCTGCCGATGCTGGAGATACTTGGGCTTGATTCTGAAACAGGCCGCATGCTGGCAATGCTCTCCATGGGTGCAGGTTCAATGATTGTTTCTCATGCCAACGACTCATATTTCTGGGTCATTTCAAATTTTGCCGAACTGGATCTGAATACCACACTGAGAGTATATTCATCTTCAACGCTTGTTATGGGAATTGTAGTTTTTATTTTTGTATGGGTTTCTTCACTGTTCTTATTATGATTTTTTTGACTATTTTAATCTGTCATTACCAGTTCAATGAATAACCACGAAAAAGCTGAACATATTTTCCTTGCCGGTATTAAGGGTGTGCTTCCGGGTAAGCTGATCGGGGACCTTTTTTCTGTTAAGGGATCACTGATGAAGATAGGTTACCAGAGCTTTGACCTTGAGAAAATAGGTAATGTCTATGTGCTTGGAGCGGGAAAAGCAAGTGCTGCCATGGGACATTATGTTGAAAACATCCTCGGGACAAGGGTAGCCGGAGGACATATTATAACAAAATACGGTTATTTCTGCAAGCTAAAACATATTGAAGTCACCGAAGCAGGTCATCCTTTGCCTGATCATAACAGTTTCACGGCAACGGAAAGGGTATTACAAATTGCTGACAAGGCTACTGATAATGACCTTGTTATCTGTTTGTTCTCTGGAGGAGGATCATCGCTTCTGGCCGATTATCCTGAAAATTCGTCTCCTGAAGATATGATCCGACTGAATGAGCTGCTGGTAAAATGCGGGGCAGATATCACGGAAATGAACACAGTAAGGAAACATCTGTCAAAAGTGAAAGGAGGGCAGATGGCAAAGAGGATTTGGCCAGCCGCTTCAGTGACCATTCTCTTATCGGATGTTGCCGGCGACCCGGCAGATATTATTGCATCAGGTCCTACCGTCCCCGATAACTCAACATTCCAGGATGCTATAAGAGTCATTGGAAAGTATAATATGACCGGTGAGATACCTGCAGTATTGGTAAATTACCTTAATGAGGGAGCAGAGGGCAACCGTCCGGAAACACCTAAATCCGGAGATCCGGTTTTTACTAATTCCAGGACTCTTCTTGCAGGCAATAATAAGATGGCTCTTCAGGCGGCAAAAGCTGAAGCGGAAAACCTTGGATTTAAAACTTTTATTTTAACAGCTGAGTTGTTCGGAGATCCTGAAGGTGCCTGCTCGTGGTTCAGGGAGATGATATATAAATATAAGAACGACAATGCTTTGCAGAAACCGGTCTGCTTACTGTTTGGTGGCGAGATCACTGTAAAAGTGACCGGCAACGGACAGGGCGGCAGGAACCAGCACCTGGCTCTTACAGCTGCCCTTAAGCTTGGTAATATTCCCGGGATCACATTCCTGTCAGCAGGCACTGACGGGAATGACGGCAACACAAACATGGCAGGAGCTGTAGTTGATTCAGAGACAGTGCATGATGCGCTTTCAATGAATATCGATCCTGAAAAATATCTAATGAACTACGATTCCTTTCATTTTTTCAAATCAGCGGGAGGACATGTTTTTACCGGACCCACAATGACCAATGTAATGGACCTGGTTGTGATTATTATTGACTAGCCAATATATCTAATTACTATATATTTAAAAATTTAATTTAAGCAGTCTATGCCACTCCTCATTGTAGTCTTGGGAATTTGTCTTTTTCTGATCCTGATACTCTTATTTAAATTCGATTCCTTCATATCCTTTGTAATTGTTTCCCTTTTGGTGGCCATTGCTGAAGGAATGACCATCGACGAAGCTGTCGTCTCAATTGAGAAAGGTATAGGCAATACAATGGGTTTTATCATAATGATCCTTGGTTTTGGAGCCATGCTGGGCAAATTAGTTTCAGAAAGCGGAGCAGCCCAGAGAATTACTGAAAAACTTGTTCAGGCATTCGGTAAAAAAAATATTCAATGGGCTCTTATGTTAACCGGTTTTATTGTTGGCATTTCCCTGTTCTATGATGTGGCTTTTTTCATCATGA
>CAZLCF010000251.1:0-4521 GCA_964557905.1 uncultured Rikenellaceae bacterium
ATTATGTTGAAACAATAATGGGGGTGCTTGATCTTGCCCTGCTGAAACAAAAAGTCAGAAATCCGAAAAAAATAACATTCGAATGAAGAAAATTGCGGTATTCCCCGGATCATTTGATCCTTTCACAATAGGACATGAGGCCATTGTAAAGAGGGCTCTCAACCTCTTTGATGAGGTAATCATCGCCGTAGGTGCAAATGCACTTAAAAAAAGCTACTATTCCCTTACGACAAGGAAAGAAATGATATCGAAGGTATTCCGGGATGAATCCCGTGTAAAGGTTGATCACTATGAAGGACTTACTGTTGATTATTGCAGGAAACATGGAGCAAAATATATTCTCAGGGGCCTGAGGACTGCAGCCGATTTTGAATTTGAAAGAGCAATTGCCCAGGTTAATAAAGCAATGGCATCAGATGTCGAATCTGTCTTTTTGCTGACAGTTCCTGAGCACACTCCTGTCAATTCAACTATTGTAAGGGATATAATACGAAGCGGGGGTGATGCTTCAAAATTTGTACCGGCATCAATTAACCTGAAAGATTATAAGGGAGACGAGAATTAAGTCTTAAAGATTGAAGTATTTATCAGGTCCATCAGCGACAGCCAGGCAGTGCTTTTTATTTTACTGATCTCCTCGGGAAGAAGCCATTCAATTCTGGTTATGCCTTCTTTTAACAGAGGCTCTTTAACCATTACCCCGTCATAGTTCATCAGGAACCAGCTGGTTTTCTTAAGGTATGAGATTCCTTCCCATGTATAGGTATGATAGCTTGGCATCAAAGGTTTTACAATAGAATGACCAGTTATTCCGCACTCTTCCTTAACCTCTCTCAGCGCACATGTTTCAGGTTCCTCACCCTGTTCAGTATGCCCCTTGGGAAGATCAAGCTTGCCTTTCTTCTCAATGAAAAGATATCTCCCGGAAGTGTGCTTTACAAGCCCGCCGGCAGCGCCCACTTCGGTGAAATAGATTCTGAATATTTTCCAGATATGTTTTATGTCTGGACCGTAAATATTTATTGCATGGATTTTTGTATCTGATTGGAAATCAGATATTATTTTATAAAGTTCTTTCGTATCGTTAAATTTATGGAATAAGCCGTATTTTTGTAACCGGTCAGGTTCAGGGCTTATTAGTATGAATCTGTTTTCGAAATGGACTTTATACATTTTTATATGGAAGAGAGTGCAATAAAAACAGCTGAATATCTTTTACAAATTAAAGCAATTAAATTGCAACCATCAAATCCTTTTACATGGGCTTCAGGATGGAAATCCCCGATTTATTGTGATAACCGCAAGACTCTCTCATTTCCGGAGGTGAGATCATATATACGCGATTCATTTGTATCACTGATAAATAAGCTTTATCCGGATGCCGAACTGATAGCAGGGGTTGCCACCGGGGCGATATCTCATGGTGCCCTGGTTGCCGATAAAATGGAGCTTCCCTTCATTTATGTCAGGTCCGGCGCCAAGGAACACGGCCTAGGGAACCAGATTGAGGGATATTATCAGAAAGGACAGAAAGTGGTTGTTATTGAGGATCTTATTTCAACAGGCGGAAGCAGTCTCAACGCTGTTAACGCTCTCAGGGATGCAGGCTGCGAAGTACTCGGGATGACAGCAATTTTCACCTATGAATTTAAAAAAGCTTCCGATGCATTTGCTGCAGAAAAATGCATCCTTCATACTTTATGCAAATATTCTGTTCTTATCGAAACCGCCCTGAAAGCAGGATATATAACTGAAGAAAATGTTGAAACGCTGAAAAAATGGAGGGTAGATCCAGCAGCCTGGGGAGTAAAATTGTAGGGGAAAGAGAGTAAAAAACATTTTTTCAATGACTGACATTTCAACCTTTAAAAGCCGAACCGGCAAGCTCAGCTGCAGTGCAAAGGAGTTTTATGATTTTGTGACTGATATCAGGAATTTTGAGCGTTTCATTTCCGCTGATACCTTCAGCAACCTAAAGACCGGAAAGGATTCCCTCAGCTTTCATGTAAATATACTTGGTACAGTCAATATCAGTATTATTGAAAGAATCATGTACAGTAAGGTCGTCTTTAAAGGTGATACCCAGCAGGTTAAAGATTTCTCGCTGATAATGGATATTATGGATCCGGGTGAAAGGAATGCAGAAGTTAATGTTATTCTGCAGGCTGAGATCAATCCTATGTTAAAAATGATTGCCGCTGCACCGGTTAAGAGATTTCTTGAGACACTGATTGATGAAATGGAGAGATTTAAAGGGTGGAAAGAAACTAAAGAACGAAATCAATCTCTTTAAAGGAATATCCTCGGATTTTCCCGTTTTCATCCTTAATGCTGAGAATGCCTGAAGTTGAAATATCTGTTATTCTGCCGGTAAATATTTTTTTTGCTGTCTTATATTTATGCGGTTCATTGAACCTGTATAAGCGGCTGATATAATCACTACGAATATTTTGCCTGTCCCCATAAAGAAGGAATTTGTATCTTTTATCAAGATCGTAAAGCAGCTGCTTCAGGCAAATATCCCTGTCATATTCTTCGCCGGTTATCATTTTAAGTGACACTGGATTCCGGATCTCACCCGGGAATTCTTCCTGGTTGATATTTATGCCTATTCCGGCAACTGTACTCTCAATTCTATCTCCCATTATCGAGTTTTCAATAAGAATACCTGCTATTTTGTCATCTTTTACGTAGATGTCATTAGGCCATTTTATTTTGCTTCCTGCCAGTTGTCTGTCGATAAAATCACATATCCCCAGCGAAAGGGTCATTGAAATAAGGAACTGTTCCTCGGGCGTGACAGATTCCGGATACAGTATAATGCTGATCAGCAGGTTTTTACCTTTTTCACTTTCCCATTTGTTGCCTGGCTGGCCTTTGCCGGATGTCTGAAAATCGGAATGGATAACCGTGCCTTCAGGCAATTCATTTTTCTTCAGCAGCACAGATGCCTCTGTATTTGTTGATGTCAGGTTCTCGTAGGAAACAATATTTGATCCTATGATCATGATTTCTAACTTTCAATCCATGTTGGCACTGAAATTGCAAAAATGGAAGTCTATGACAAAAATACAGATAAAAGTTTGTACTTTTGCCGATTGATGTCTAACTGAAAACGATTGATGAAGAAAAGATCTGACGGAGCTGAAGTTTTTTTAAATGGTGTAACAAAAGGAATTTTTGAGAAGAAAGGGCATGATGTTCTGAAAATCGATTTACGCAAGCTTGAAAACAGAATAGCCGATTATTTTGTTATATGTCACGGTTCTTCAACAACACAGGTTGATTCGATCTGCGATTCAGTTGAAGATACCGTAAGAAAGATGGCCGGGGAAAAGCCATTGCATGTTGAGGGGCTGGATAATTGTTTCTGGGTTCTTCTTGATTACGGCAATGTGGTTGTTCACATTTTTCTTGAAGAATACAGGAATTTTTACAGTCTTGAATCCCTCTGGGCAGATGCAACAATAGAAGCAATGACGGACAAAAAAAAAGTAAGTTGAAATTTTATGGCTGATAATACAAATAAAACCACACCGGACAGGAATGATAAGAATGCCAGGCAGCGTTTTAATACGAACTGGATTTTTGCCATTCTGGCGGTTGCTATAATCCTTTTTGAGATCATCTTCAGTGGCAAGTCGGTACAAAAAGCCACTACCAGCATGATCAAGGACATGATCGTTAACCATGATATTGAAAAACTCATCGTGGTTAATAAGGATCAGGCTGAAATATATCTTACCAGGGAAGCAATTGAATCAGGAAGATATCCCGATCTGCCAAAAAGCGGAGGAGGAATAGGTATTCAGGCCCCGAAACCAAATTATACCTATAACATCGGGGATATTAGCAATTTTGAACCATCAATTCTTGAGATCCAGAAGAATGCAGGATATGCCGAAAAGGAGATTATTTATCCGGAGTATGTCACAAGAAAGAACTATTTTACAGACGTGCTTTCCTGGCTGCTTTTCCCGGCATTATTGATTATTTTCTGGCTGTTTTTCATGAGACGTATGGCCGGAGGCGGAGCAGGAGGTGGCGGAGGTATTTTCAGTGTCGGTAAATCACGGGCTCAGATCTTTGACAAGGAGTCAAATGTAAAAATAAACTTCAATGATGTGGCCGGCCTGGAAGAGGCAAAAACAGAGGTGATGGAGATTGTTGATTTCCTTAAAAATCCAAAGAAATATACACAGTTGGGAGGCAAGATACCCAAAGGAGCTTTACTTATCGGTCCTCCCGGAACGGGAAAAACCCTCCTGGCAAAAGCTGTTGCAGGAGAAGCTAACGTACCTTTCTTTTCAATTTCAGGTTCCGATTTTGTTGAAATGTTTGTCGGGGTAGGAGCTTCCAGGGTGAGGGATCTGTTTAAACAGGCAAAGGAAAAGGCTCCCTGTATAGTTTTTATTGATGAAATAGATGCGGTCGGCAGGGCACGTGGGAGAAATGTCAATTTTGGCTCAAATGATGAACGCGAAAATACTCTTAATCAGCTCCTTACTGAAATGGATGGAT
>CAZLCF010000252.1:0-4513 GCA_964557905.1 uncultured Rikenellaceae bacterium
GAAGTTGAATATAAGCGGCAATCCGCCCCTGTATTCACCATCCCACAGTGTTTTGTACTGATCCATTGTTGCAAAACAGATACCCTCCCATACGGGACCGCAGCCCAGTGATGCATCTCCAATGTTGCAAACCACTATACCTGGTTTCCTGTTGATTTTTTTATAGAGGGCGGCGCCGACAGAAATATCACCTGATCCGCCAACAATTGCATTATTTGGATAAATGCCGAAAGGAGTGAAGAAGGCATGCATTGAACCGCCCAGTCCCTTATTGAAACCGTTTTCCCTGGCAAATATTTCGGCGAGGGCTCCATACAACAGGAATTGTATTGCCAGTTCCCTGATATTTCCCTGGAATCCTTTTTCGACAACCTTCAATGTACTTCCGCCAAAGTAATTGCTCATTATTGAATAGAGATTGTCCTCATCAAGCTTATTGATCGCTGATAATCCCTTTGCCAGTATCTCACCATGGCTGCGGTGCGATCCGAAGATATAATCATCCACATCAAGGTTATAGGCCATTCCTACTGCGGAAGCTTCCTGCCCGATGGACAGGTGTGCCGGCCCGGGATGGTTGTATTTTATACCATTATATTCATTTGTTGTTTTTATAAGGTTAAGCATGGTCTCAAATTCGCGGATCATCACCATGTCGCGGAAAATCCTCAGGAAATCTTCCCTGCTGTAATTCTTTTTCTCGTCAGCAATCGATTTATTATACTGGTTTACAGGTATTTTTCCGAACTCAATGAATTGCGGTTTACGTACAACCTTTGGATTGATGTTCTGGTTTTTTGGCATTTTATGTTGTCTTAATGTCTCACTATACTATATTTTTTATACTGTCATTGCGAGTCCCGCTTTGCGGGACGAAGCAATCTTTCTATTTTATCAGTAGCTGAAATTCTCGATTTGTGTCTTTATCTCTCTCAGGAACAACGTTGCCGGTCCGCCGTCGATAGCTCTATGGTCATAAGTAAGCGATAATCCCAAATATGGAACAAATCCGAAAGTGTTGTTACCCAGATCGGCAGGTCTGTTTATGATAGTGCATACTCCAAGTATCGCTACCTGGGGCAGATTTATTACGGGTGTAAACATTTCAACACCGTAATTTCCAAGGTTTGATACTGTGAAGGATGCGGCTGTACTCTGGATCAGCTCCGGACTTATATTACCTTTACGGCATGAATCAGCAGCCGATTTCAGCTCCTTCGACAATTGTACCAAATCCATTTCTCCTGCATTTTTAACCGCCGGTACCATCAGACCCCGGGATGTATCTACAGCAATTCCCAGGTTTACTTTATGGAATGTCCTGATGGATTCGCCCAGAAAATGACTGTTGGCTTCAGGGAATTTCTGAAGAGCTTTTATCACACACCAGCAGATCATGTCATTCAGGGTTATATTGTGCTTTACAGTTCCTGAGGCAAGTCCATCCTTGATTTTACGCCTGGCTTCCAGGAGTCTGCGGACATCAGCGCTCATGTGGTGTGTAAGCTGGGCGGAGTTCTGAAGTGAGGCATGCATGGTTTTGGCTACGAGCTTACGGACATTGCTCAAAGGCTGTTCGGTAAAATCATTACTTTCTGAAGGAACTGGTTTTAATAATTGAGCAGCTCCGGAAGAGGCCTTCTCAATATCACTGAGTATTATTCTGCCGTTTGGCCCTGATCCTTGAAGAGTGTTGTAATTAATCCCTTTTTCTTCGGCCAGAAGCCTGGCTCTCGGAGATATCCTGGTTCTTGAATCAGCAGGTGATCCCGAAATTAATGCGTTTTCTATATCATGTCCGGGATCCTGTTCAGGTTTAATTGCATCAATGGATTCTTTTTGAATGGCATTTCCGGGATAAAATGATTTTATCTCTTCACCCGGCTGACCAATGACGGCAACATTCATCAGTACCGGCACTTCAGCACCTTCATCGAAAAATGTTTCAAGCAGGATGCCGTTACCTGGTGATTCCATCTCGAATGCTGCCTTGTCGGTTTCGTATGAGAACAGGATATCTCCAGTGGCGACACTGTCGCCCTTGTTTTTGAACCAGCGGGTGATGATGCAGGTTTCTACCGACTGTCCTTGTTTTGGCATTATTACGGGAATGGCCATGGTGGTTACTTGTTATTATAAGTAAAGATAATGATAAATTTAAATTTACTGATCTTATTAAAAATCAGTAGATACAAAAATAATTAATTTAACTTGTATTTACAAGTAAAATGTAATATATTTACAAAAAAAATTATTCAGATGGCGCCACAGAAAAATTTGCCTCAGCACAGAAAGCTCTACGAGATGCTCAGGAAGCATATTATAGAAGGTGTGTATAAGGAAGGTGATCTTCTGCCTTCTGAAAATGAATTATGCCAGTTATACAGGATGACAAGGCCAACTGTGAGACAGTCGCTGAGCACACTGGCCAATGACGGATTCATAACAAAACATCAGGGGAAAGGCAGTATTGTGCATCATCTGCCAAGGGAAATTGGCATATTGTCTGTGTCGGGAACTACATCGGCTGTCGGGAACAGGAACCTTAAAACACGGATAATCGTTAAACCTGTTCTTCTTCCCTGGAATGAAGATTTCATGTTCCCTCTTTCTCAGCTGGAGAAGGAATCGGGGTGCATATACATGGAAAGACTTCGTTTGCTCGATGATATCCCCATATTTTACGACATAAGCTATATCGCAAACATAAATCTTCCGAGGATAACCTCCAGGCAGTTTGAAAACAGGTCGCTTTTCAAGATACTCAGGGAACATTATCATATCGAAATAAAAGGCGGAGAGCAGAGGATAAAAGCTATTCCGGCATCATCAAAAACAAGCTCTCTTCTTCATCTTAAAAAAAATCAGCCTGTTTTGCATCTGGAAAGGAAAATGGAGACCAATGTAAACGGACTCTTCCTATATTCATCTATTTACTGCAATACAGAGAAATATTCAATATTCGGGAGATTCTGAAAAAATCACTTATAATCTCCTGCTGATAGTTTATTTTATATTGAAAAAATCTTACTTTTATGTTTCCCGCGATTAAGCAAGATTTAATTAATTATCAACTTATTAATACTTTGAACATATGAACAAGCAGAAAAAGGTGTGGTCACGGCGTCAGTTCCTGACCGCAGCAGCTGCAGGAGCAGCTGGCGTTGCAATTCTCCCCAGTCTTACCGGGTGTAAGTCAAAACCGAAAGACGACATCATTCGCCTGGGATTTATTGGTCTGGGACAGCAGGCAATGTACCTGCTGAACGGATTCATGCAGATCCCGGGAGTAAAGGTGGTAGCTGGTTGTGACGTTTATGGAATAAAACGGAAACGTTTTGAAAAACGTGTTACAGCTTTTCATGCAAAAGCCGGGACTGAAGCAAATGTAACAACATACGAAAAATATCGGGATCTTTTACGCTTAAAAGAAATTGATGCTGTTGTGATTGCCGTTCCTGACCATGCACATGCAATGATAGCCATTGCAGCATTAAAGGCAAGAAAGGATGTTTATCTAGAAAAACCTATGACTTTCACAATAAGAGAAGGACAGGAACTTAAAAAAGTTGTCCGTGAAACAGGAAGAGTATTTGGCCTGGGAAGCCAGCAGCGCTCAAGCGCTGAATTCCAGCACGCTGTTAAGCTGGTACAGGACGGAGCTCTCGGAAAGATCACCCTGGTAAATGCTTATGTAGGAGCGCCACCAACACCATATAACCTGCCTGAAGAGCCTTTGCCTGCAGATCTTAACTGGGATCTCTGGCTTGGCCCGCTTCCGGCTACGATTCATTACAATAGTCAGCTTGATCCTCCCATTTCTCTGGATCCGGAGCAAAATGAACAGTTCTGGGGAGGCTGGAGATGGTATAAGGAGATGGGCGGCGGATTTACAACCGACTGGGGTGCCCATATGTTTGATATTGCCCAGTGGGGACTCGGCATGGACAAGAGCGGACCTATTGAAATTTCTCCTATCGGCGATGGAACTGAATTCATTATGTGGAAATACGCAAACGGTGTTGTTATGACATCAGAACCTTTTAATGAGCAAAAGACAAAAGGTGTAAAATTCATTGGTGAAAATGGCTGGATAGAAGTATCCCGTCGTTTCTTCGATGCCTCCGACCCGAAATTCATGCCCACTGAACCTATCCAGGAAGATCCCAATGTACCGTATGAGACAAGAATCCCTCACCAGATTAACTTCATTGAGGCTGTCAGATCACGCCAGGATCCGGTCGTCCCGGTTGAAATCGGGCATAGCAGCTGTACTGTCTGCAATCTTGGAAACATTGCATGCGAACTGAAGAAGACTATCAAATGGGATCCGGCCACCGAGACTTTTGTTGATGATACTGATGGTGCAGCAACAAAACTTCTTCATTATGAGTACCGTGCACCCTGGAAGCTGGTTTGATAAGGTTAATGCCAGATAAAAAAGAGGCTGTAATTTTGTTACAGCCTCTTTATTATCGTACAGGTAAGAAGATTATTCAGCTTTTTTTACCTT
>CAZLCF010000253.1:0-4511 GCA_964557905.1 uncultured Rikenellaceae bacterium
ATTTCAAGGCGTAAATTCATCAATACAACAGCATCTGCAGCTGCTGCACTGGCAGTGGTACCGGTAAATTTTTCGTTTGCTTCAGGACAGAAACAGAAAAAGCCAAATTCCAAGGTTGCAGGTGTTCAGCTCGGCTGCACAACCTACAGCTATCGTAACATGCCGCATAAGGTTGATGATGTTATTCAATATCTTCTTCTGGCAGGTATTGATGCAATTGAACTGAGGCTTGTCGCCGAAGAAGATCTCGGCATACCTCAGATGCCGGCACGGCCCCGTGGAACAATGTCGGAGCAGGAAAAGGCCGAATTCGCCAAAGCGGCAGATGCAGCAAGGGAAGCCCAGCGTCAGTGGAGGCTCAACCTGCCAATGTCGAGGTACGAGGATATGCGCAAAAAATTCAATAATGCCGGGATAAAAGTCAATATTGCAAAGTTTGCCCCATCCTCATGGACAGATGAGGAAATAGATTATGCCTACACTGCTGCCAAAGTCCTTGGAACGATCGGAATTACTGATGAATACAGCGATAGCGCAATCCAGCGGCTTGGCAAATTTGCCGAAAAGCATAAAAGCCTGGCAATGTATCATACCCACCAGCAGCCCGCTGAGCCCGGATTCTCCTTCGACTCAATATTTAAATATTCCCCGGCAAATTACCTGAATCTAGATGCCGGGCACTATTACGGAGCCACAGGATTACATCCAAACGAAATAATAATAAAATATCATGATAAGATGCGCAGCATTCATATCAAAGACAAAACAGGTCCGAAGAGTACGCCTGCAGGTGCAAATATGCTTTTCGGCAAAGGAGAGACACCGATAGCCGACATCCTGCTTCTTCTTAAAAAGGAAAAATGGCCGATAAATGTCGATATTGAGCTCGAATACCCGATTCCCGAGGGTTCAGATGCTGCCAAGGAAGTGGCAAAATGTATTGAATACATGAGAAATATTCTGGAGTGAAAATCAACTATCTTTCTCAATTATTCTGGAATCCCGACATTAATTCAGATCTTGAAGCTGCAGGAAACAGGTTCAATGATGTATGATTTAATTGACGGATTCAACGGATCTTTGTTTAAATTTTCCTGTTCATATTTAGAGTATTGTATGTTAAAAAGTATTAACTTGAGAAGTTTCAAGTTGCACGATATATAACAGATCTGGTTTTACGATCTTTAGTATGCCTTATATCATGAAGATACGAGGTTATAAAACTGCAATCCTGATAGCACGAATTCCTATTCAATTTTTCTATAAACTTGACTGAAATGAATTAAACTAACTAAACTAACTAAACCCAAGTGACTTATGAAAAAAAACCAAGATCACATGGTACGATCAGATTCGTACATGAGAAGGTACATAAGGGGATCTCAAATCATATTCCTGATGCTTGTGATTTGTGCCTTTAATGTTTCCGTGAACCTTGCCGCTGATCCGGAAAACAGTAACTTCCTGACTGATAACCTGCAACAGCTGGTTGTTTCCGGAACAGTTACTGATGCATCAACGGGAGATCCATTACCGGGGGTGAACGTTACAGTCAGAGGTACTACTACCGGGGCACTTACTGACTTAAACGGGAAATATTCTCTTCAGGTTCCTGACCAGAATGCTTTTCTTATATTCTCTTTTGTTGGGTATGTTACCCAGGAACAACCTGTTTCGGGGATAACCCTACTTAATGTTGCTCTTAAACCTTCAATTGAGGCTCTTGATGAGGTAATCGTAACTGGTTATGGTACCCAGAAGAAAAGTGACCTTACCGGTTCTGTAGTGAGAGTAATAATGGATGAAAAGGCATCTCTTGCAAACATGAACATTTCGCAGGCTCTGTCGGGTGCAACTGCCGGGGTGAATGTTCAGGGAACAGGCATGGCTGGTAGTGATCCAAATCTTTCTATAAGAGGCCAAACTTCTTTGTCAGCAAGTGATGCACCCCTGATAGTTCTCGATGGCATTATCTATAATGGCTCTATAAGTAATATAAATGTCAGCGATGTTGAGTCAATTGATATTCTTAAAGATGCCAGTGCTGCTGCAGTTTATGGAAACAGATCGGCAAACGGAGTAATGCTCATCACCACAAAAAAGGGGAAAACTGAGAAACCACTTATATCATTTAACATGTATTACGGTTATCAGGATATGACAAATAACCCTATGAGGGTTATGAATGTGGAAGAATATGCTATCAGACTGGTTGATTATTACTATCAGCAGGATCTGTATACCTGGTATAAAACCAAACCGACAAGTGCCACCGGGAAACCTGTCAGGCCTGATATCACTGACAGGAATATTGTAGCTGCGCGACTCAGGTCGCAGGAAGAGAGGGATAATTATATTGCGGGGAATGAAATTAACTGGGTGGATGAAGTAATGCGCACCGCACCAATACAGAATTACAACCTCAGTATGTCAGGGAAAAGCGAGAGGTCAAATTACTATGTATCTGCCTCATATACCAATGAGGACGGTATTCTGTTAAATGACAATTTCAGCAGGCTTACTCTTCACTCTAATGTTGAGAGCAAAATCGCAGATTGGCTTACAGTGGGATTAAATTCCTCATATTCGTTCCGTGATTATTCGGGTTTGGAAGCAGATCTTGGAAATGCGAGAGCCTGCAGTCCTCTGGCAAACAATAAGATTGGATTACCGAATTATGACATGTATCTTACCGGTGAACAGTATATGCCTTATCCTCTCAATAATCTGCATGTTGATCATAAAGATAACAGGAATGACCTTTTGCTTATGGGAAATGCTAAGATAGCAGTACCATGGGTAAAAGGATTGACTTACGAATTTAATTATTCCAACAATTTTTACACCAGGAAATATAACAGGTTTTATCCTTCTACTGTCCCGGAAGGCTCAGGGAACAAAGGTCGGGCTATTAAGAATCCGGAAGAAGAAAGGAACTGGATTTATAACAACATTATCACCTATCTAAGGACTTTCGGCGACCATCAGGTAAATGCAACATTACTTTATAGCCAGGAGGGCCGTAATGCAGAAAGTTCAACTATCACTGCGGAGGGATTTGACAATCCTGTTTTGGGATATAATAATGTAGGTCTTGGTACTACTGTGACTGTAGGTTCATCAGCATGGAAAGAAAACAGTATTTCTTACATGGCGCGTTTAAACTATTCATTTATGAACCGCTATTTGTTAACTGCAACAATTCGAAGAGACGGTTTCTCAGGGTTTGGACCTGAGAAGAAATTTGCCAACTTCCCGTCTGTGTCACTTGGATGGGTAGTTACTGATGAATCATTCATGGAGAGTCTCCCATGGCTCTATCTGAAGCTGAGAACATCTTACGGGGAAAATGGGAACCAGGGGATCGGACGTTATTCAAGCTTTTCAAGAATGACGGCGGATTCTTATGTTTTCGGCCCTGCAACAGCAATTGCCGTTTACCCAAGTAGTCTGGGAAATGCCGGTCTTGCCTGGGAAAAAACTGCTTCATTTAACGTTGGAATTGACTTTGGTTTTTTCAACAGGAGAATTTCAGGATCATTGGATCTTTATAAAGCGAAAACTACAGATGTACTGGTTAGGAGAGCACTTCCACCTACAACCGGATACGCGGATGTCTGGACCAATATCGGGGCAATCGACAACAAAGGTATTGAGCTTGAATTGACCTCAATAAACCTTACCGGTAAGCTTGGCTGGGAGACCAATTTTGTATTTTCACTTAACAGGGATAAGATATCCAAACTCTATGGCGATGAAAACGATAAGGATATAGGTAACTCATGGTTTGTTGGTGAGTCTATATATTCCATTTATGACTATGAAATGGCAGGCGGGTTGTGGACCGAAGCTGAACTATACGCCGGCCAGACTTATAATAACTGGTATCCTGGTCAGTTCAAATATGTTGATCAGAACGGAGATGGTGTTATTGAACCCAACAATGACAGAAAAATTATCGGTTACAGAACTCCCAGTTACAGGTTTAGTATAAATAACACTCTGACATATAAGAATTTTTCTCTGACAGTTTTTGTGAACTCAGTTCAGGGTGGCAAGAAGTATTTCATGCTTGACAATGCAGGAGTTACAAATGTTGTATGGCGTTCAGATGACGTTTTAAGGATAAACGCCTCAGCCGTCCGTCCTTACTGGACACCGGATAATGGTGTTGATAATGCTACCGGGGTGTATAACTCTCCTGCCGTTACAAGTGGTATCTATGAAAGCCGAAGCTTTGTAAGGTTACAGGATGTATCTCTTTCATACACCTTTAATCCCGGATTACTGAATAGACTTAACCTTCAAGCGCTTCAGGTCTATCTTTCCAGCAAAAATCCATATATATGGACTAAATGGTCTGGTTGGGATCCGGAAGTTGTGAGTTGGAATGCTTCTGACGGAAATACCCGTACTAATACGCCGCTAATGAGAAATATAACTGCTGGTTTCAGGGTTACATTCTAATTTGATTTATCAAAATTTAATGATGATAATTATGAAACCTAAAA
>CAZLCF010000254.1:0-4478 GCA_964557905.1 uncultured Rikenellaceae bacterium
CCTTGTTCCTTGTTCTTAAATCTACCCTTTTCTTAAACCTAGCAACTTGAGTTAAATACTTAATTAACTGCAATTATCGTTTAATATAAATATTATAAAGTGTTATTTTTGATATAAGTTACCGGATCTCAAAATGAGACGAACTTTTATTTCTGCACTCCTGGTTTTATTGACAGGCATTCAGGCGGCTGCCCAGAGCTTCACCAGCAGCAACCTGCCGATCGTTATTATTAATACTGACGGTAATGCTGCTATTGTCGACGATCCGAGAGTGAAGGCTGCAATGAAAATAATTTACAGGGGAGAGGGCGAAAGGAATTACATGGCTGATCAGAATACCCCGGGATATCTGAATTACAATGGGAAAATAGACATTGAGGTCAGGGGATCATCTTCGCAATATTCACAGAAGAAGCAATATGGCTTTTCCACAAAACTTGCTGATGGTGTTACAAATAATAATATAAGCCTGCTTGGTATGCCTGCCGAAAACGACTGGATACTTAACAGCATGGTATTCGATTCAGCCCTGATCCGCGATTACCTGTGCTTCAATCTTTCAAGACGGATAGGAGAATATGCTTCAAGGACAGCATATTGTGAGGTGGTAATAAATGGAGAATACAGGGGCCTTTATCTGCTTGAAGAAAAGATCAAAGCCGATAATAACCGGGTAGATGTCTTTAAAATTACTATTAATGATAATTTCATACCTGAGGTTTCCGGAGGTTATATCATTAAGGCTGATAAAACCACCGGAGGGGATCCTGTTGCCTGGAGAATGAATGCATGGAACGGATGGCAGGTTGATTTCATCCATGAGTTTCCAGACCCTGAGACTGTTACTGAGCTACAGACCAACTATATCCACCACCAGTTCAACTTGCTTGCATCAGCAGCACTTTCCTCCGACTATTCTTTGGCCACCGGTGTCCCTTCAGTGATTGATATACCCTCATTCATTGACTACATGATCATCAGCGAGCTCTCATCAAATGCAGATTCATACCAGTTCAGCACATATTTCCATAAGGACAGGAACGGCAGGCTTAGAGCAGGACCAGTCTGGGATTCAGACCTGACTTTCGGCAATGACCTTTTCATCTGGTATTTTGACAGAAGCTGGACAAATATCTGGCAATTTTCAAATGGCGATAATGAAGGGCCAAGATTCTGGAGGGATCTGTATACTGATACTAAATTCAGATGTTATCTTTCAAAAAGATGGAACGGGCTTATCCAGTCGGGTCAGCCATTGAATATTGTCAGTATTAAAAACTTCATTGATTCAACAGTTGCCACAATCAGTGAAGCAGTTGTAAGGGAAAACACGAAATGGAATAACGTAAAAGACCATCAAAAGCGTATTGCACAAATAAAATCCTGGCTGGATCTGCGTATCCCGTGGATAACTGATAATCTTGGATCATGGTCGGAATGCAGTAACGCGGCGGTCCCTCCGCTTGTAATAAGCAGGATAATGTACCATCCCGATACATTGATAACATACCCTGATAATGATGACCGGGAGTTTATTGAGATAACAAACACCGGCGATAAGAATGTCAACCTGACGGGAGTATATTTCAGCAACACAGGTTTGACTTATCAGTTCCCGACCGGTTCATCACTTGCTCCTTACGCTTCAGTTATCCTGGCCAGCAACTATTCAGCTTTTTTCAGCCAGTACAGAATCGCTCCTTTTGACCAGTTTACCAGGCACTTATCGAATAAAAGCCAGAAACTGGTCCTGTCCGATGCATTTGGAAATGTAATAGACAGTGTCAGTTATCATGATTCTGCACCGTGGCCCGATGCTGACGGTAACGGTTATTACCTGAAGCTGGTTGATCCCCTGGCAGATAACAGCGTTGCTGAAAACTGGACAACCTCAGATGAAATGTTAATCTCCGGTGATGATACTCCTTCAGAAAGAGACATATCTGTCTACCCGAATCCTGTAGTTGATTTCATTGAAATAACCGCTGCTTATAAAATAATATCTGTCAGCCTTCTCGATCTGACAGGCAGGGTAATTATCTATGAAGACCCCGTTAACTCTGATAATTATCAGATTGATATGCGGAGGCTTGATTCCGGAATTTACTTTATTAAGGTCAAAATGATCCGTGGAACATTTATTTATAAAATAATAAAGGTTTAATTCACAATTATTTCCGCGTATATACATTGCCTGCGTTTAACCGAGCGATCTTTTTCGTACCACCATTTGTAGCCGTACATCAGGTCATCCTGGTGGCCGTACATAATTCCTTCTATCAGGTTGGATATCAGAAGAAAGTTCTTTCATTAATCTGTACATGAACTCTACACCGTCATAAAATTCTTTGACTCCCATACGTTCATCTTTCCCATGGGCGCGGACATCATCAACATCACCGAACATACCGGAGACACCATAAACCGGGATGCCTGCTGAACGCAGTCTTTTTCCGTCAGTAGCGCCGGTAGCCATGATCGGTGTGACAATAACTCCCGGCCACATTGAAGCTGTGAGATAGTCGACTGCATCCAGTACATCTTTTCTCATGGGAGAGACAGGTCCCGGATTTGCAGCATATGAGCAAGTTATTTCGACCTGAGGATCGTTAATTATATTTATAAGTGTATTTAATACACTTTTCTGGTTATCATCCGGTAGCAGCCGGCAATTAACATTAGCCATGGCAGTCTGTGGGAGGGCATTATTGGCATGACCGGCGGTCACAATAGTTGCGACACAAGTTGTGCGCATCAAGGAATTGTAATGTGCTGAAGCCCTTGCAAGCCTGTCTGCTGCTGTAGTGTCGGGAAGTATTTTAGCCACTGCCAGCATATCAGCCCTGATCTGACCGGTCTCCTGCTGAGCATTCCGTTCGAAGAACATGCGGGTTGTTTCATTCAGATCAAGAGGGAAATCGTATCCGGCAATATGTATCAATGCTTCCGAGAGATGATAAATTGCATTATCCTTTTCCGGTAAAGAGCTGTGACCACCTTTATTATGGGATTCCAGAGTAAAATCGGCATAGACTTTTTCGGTTGTCTGGATAGCCATAATAATTTCTTTTCCATCCTTTATGCTTCCGCCTCCGCCATCGGGATTAATGCAGTATTCAGCATCTATAAGATCATGGCGGTTTGCAATAAGCCATTGGATACCGTTTTCAGGACCGCCTTCTTCATCATCAGTCAAAGCAACAATTATATCACGTTCCGGAATGAATCCTTCCTTTTTAAGTCTTATCAGATTGACAATCAGGTCGGCATCTTCATTTTTCATATCGGTGGTGCCCCGTCCGTAAAAATAACCGTCAATTTCCCTGAATTTGAAAGGTTCGAACGACCAGTCCTGCGGCAGTGCTTCAACAACATCAAGGTGCCCAATGAAGAGGAGAGGAGGCAGAGTGCCTTTGCCTTTCAATCGGGCAACCATGTTCATGTGCCGGGGTGAAGGTCCCGCGATATTTATATCATTATCCGTGAAGCCGGCATTTTTAAGCCGTGCTGCCATAGCCTCAGCAGCTTTTGTGCTTCCCGTGTTCACTGTTGTGTTGATCTCTATCAGTTCCCGGAAAATATCACGGGCCAGCGTCTGATGTTCACTCAGATTATCCTCACTTGGGATCTGTCCCAGGCAAGGCGAAAGGAGAAAGGAGAAAGTAAAAAGTAATGCAATGAGGGAGGTTTTTATTTTCATATGAGTAAAGGCTTAACGGCTCAAGGGCGCAACGGCACAAAGGCCTTCGATCTTTGTATGAGCCTTAGGTTAAACATAGGATTACCGGGAAGAGATAAACAATTATTAAAGTTAGAACAAAACAGGAATAAAGTTAATTTTTTTTAACTTAAGGAAACGTCGATTTTGTGAGTGCTAAGTCAGGAAGATTGCTTCTTAATCACGCCTCTGGCGTGACTCCTCGCAATGACCACAATATCAATTTGTAAGCAGTTATGACTTTGCAGAAGCAAGATCGCGGATATTGTCATTGCGAGCGCAGCGAAGCAATCTTCAGATCCATTCCTCTTATTATTTCCTTCAACTCATCTATCTCCCGTTGTTGTGATTCGATCTGCTTCTGCTGTTCCTTGATCGCTTCAGTAAGGACAGCAGTTAATTTATCATACGCCACAGATTTATATCCGTCAGATCCTGTTACAACCACTTCGGGAATGACTGTTTCCAACTCCTGGGCAATGAACCCAATATTTTTTCTTTCTTCTCCCGTGCCGGGAATATCATTAACCAGATCAAATCTCACTCCATGCATTGCCATCACTTTTTCAAGGGAATTTTCGATCGTAATTATATTCTTTTTGAAACGGATATCAGAATCGGTGAGCCAGCTGTATCCGGATTCCACCCGTCCGTTACCTCCAGCAATATCAAGTTTTTGCTGGGGATTAACCATATTTATACCGACATTGCTGTTTTGTAACACAGTAAGAGCATTTCTTCGATTAGTATGTGAATCACC
>CAZLCF010000255.1:0-4469 GCA_964557905.1 uncultured Rikenellaceae bacterium
TTTGAAGGGATATTAACCTGTTGCTGTGCCCTGAAGATTTTCCTGAAAAGAGTACCGTCATCCTTGCCCATCATCCCGGTCACGTAATTTTCATAAGCTTTGTTTACAACCTCAATTTCTTCCTGAGCTTTTTTTGCAAAGGGTTCATTCTCATTATATATGATGCCTATCCTGTTTAACAGATCTGTTTTTTTTGAATATAGTGAAATAGCTTTTGCATTAACATAGAACAGCTTATTTTCATCAGAATCGGTGAATCTCATACTATCGAGAAGAAATTTATAAACAGAATAGAATTCAATGTTCTCTTTATTATAAATGATCCTTACATAAGCGTTTGTCCTTTTGTCGAGGATGATGGAATACATACCTGTTTTTTTTGCAGAATCCAGGTAGAAATCAAAACACCCGTTATATACCAGGCAAGAATCAATTACGGTGTTATAATGTGCGTCAATTGCAGACAGATATACTTTATTGTACGGGAAGTTTTTAATGCAGCCTTTAACTTTATAAATCTGTTGTGAGAATAAGGCAACAGATATACTAAGAAAAAGGATCAGGAATATCGATTTCCTCATAATAATTGAATCAGATTTAACTGCTAATATAATTATTTTGCCGCAGTGCAGATACCAGCTGTACAATGACCTGAAGTACAATCAGCATTAACAAGGCACTTTTTACCTAATGCACAAGTTTTTGCCGGTGCGCAAGGTCCGCCACAATCCACATCAGTTTCAGCTTGCCCTCCAGGTCTGTTCTGTACACCATCAGAGCATGTTGGAGCAGCACATTTATGACTTGTACAGACACCACTTAAGCAGTCACTAGCAATATCACAGGTTTTGCCGTCTTCACATTTTATTTGGCAGTTGGGACCGCCGCAATCTTTGTCAGTTTCACCGCCATTCAATACACCATCAGGACATGTTGCAGTTGAACATAATAATGTGTTTGAATTGCATACCCCACTTGAACAATCTGCATCTATATGACAATGAGTCCCGGCCGGACATTTTTTAGGTCCACCGGGTGGAGGTAATGTAGCACAAGGGCCACCACAGTCCTGGCCAGTTTCATCGCCATTAAGTACACCATCAGAGCATGTTGGAGACGCGCATTTTTTGTCTGCACCGCAAATAAGACTGATACAGTCATTATTAATTGAACAAATCTTGCCATTCGCACATCTTTTACCAATGGCGGAACAGGATCCCCCACAATCTGTATCAGTTTCATCGCCATTTTTTACATAATCATTACAAATTGGTGCATTACAAATCTTATTATCACCACAAACACCACTTACACAATCATAGTGATAGTTGCATTTTTTGCCATCGGCACATAATGAACAAGATGCATAATAACCACAGTCCACATCTGTCTCGATGCCATTTTGTGCACCATCATCACATGCCGGTACCTGGCAAATACCTGATAGACAAACTGAACTGACACAATCACTATTTACCAGGCATTTTTTGCTGTCGGCACATTTTGGACAGGTTCCACCGCCACAGTCCATATCAGTTTCAATGTCATTTTGTGTACCATCATCACAAGAGGGTACCTGACATATTCCATCGTCACAAACACCACTGGTACAATCCTGATCTCCATTTAAGCATTTTTTGCCATTGGCACATTTTGGGCAAGTTCCGCCGCCACAATCCACATCAGTTTCAATATCATTTTTCGTACCATCATCACATGATGGTATCTGGCATATACCTGATAGACAAACTGAACTGATGCAATCATTATTTACCAGACATTTTTTGCCATCGGCACATTTTGGGCAAGACCCTCCACCACAGTTCAAATCAGTTTCAGTACCATTTTGTGCAATATCCGTGCATGTTGGTGTCAGGCATACTCCTGGATTTCCGCTGCAAACAAGACTCTGACAGTCGTCATGAGTCCGACAGCCCTCACCAGTTCCACATTTTGGACAAGTTCCTCCACCACAATCTACACCGGACTCATTGCCATTTCTTACACCATCATTACATGCTGCAACCTGGCAGATGCCATTTTTACATACATAACTGACACAATCCCTAGTTCCAATTAAACATTTTTTGCCATTGGCACATTTTGGACATGTCCCTCCGCCGCAGTCCACATCGGTTTCAATGCCATTTTGAGTACCATCATTACACGCCGGAACCTGGCAGATACCTGATAAACAAACAGAACTGACACAATCATTATTTACAAGACATTTTTTACCATTAGCACATTTCGCGCATGTTATTCCACCGCAATCAATATCTGTTTCATCCAGTTCCTGTATCCCATTTGAACAGTCTGGAATAAAAGATATTTTTACATCATCCGTTGAAGAGCCACATGTATTTGTGATTGTCCAGCTTAGTACATAAATATTATTCAGAACACCCGTAAAGGAACTGGCAGGATCATTGACTGCTGAAATATTTCCACCTTCACCGCTTAGAATGCTCCATTCTCCGGTTCCGTATACCGGGGTATTTGCAGATAAAATGGCAGTTGTGGCTGGAGGTATCTGATCAGGTCCTGCATCGGCAGGTGTTGGCTGGGGAATACAATTTGATGCTTCCCATTCATACCAGTTACCATTCCTGTATACATTAAAATTCTTAGTTGTAGTATTAAATATCAGCAAGCCCTCCTTAGGTTGTATAATAGCATCTCTCTGGCTATCCGTAAGCCTTGGTAATAAAATACCCTTTTCACTTGAATTTATATCCAGGATTGATGATCCGTCAGGTGTTTCGGTTCCAATTCCCACAGTACCTGAATTAAAGTATATATTCTCATCCGTTTTAAGCCAGATCGGATCGGGTTTGTTGGTAATATTATCATAATTTATTGTTTGTGCAGTTTTTGCCTGCAGAGCATAAGGCACACTCAGCAATTGTGTAGTACCCATATCTTTATAGCCCACGCCACCGTTCGGATCTATTTCCACTTTCAGGAAATAAATATCAGCATCCCAGTCGATGGCACCAAAAGTACCGGTTGTATCAGTGCCATTGCCAATGGCAAGTGTTATCAGTCCGAACTGGTTGGTCGCTGTATTATGCTTTTCCCGGTAAACTACTTTGCCTGCCGGTGTGTTTTTTATAATACTGAACCGGCAGGATACTGCCTGAGGTCCTATCGGTTCACCTGCTTCAGTACGTACTATTGCCTGGTAGCTGAATGATCCGGGAACCTGTGCAAACAGCATCTGAAATGCCAATAAAATAATGATTGAAAGAAAAATTCTTTTCATTTCGAAGAATTTTAAATTCCCGATCATTGAAATATTTTGTTAAAGTTAAGAAAGACAGAAGCGAAAGTCAAGTTTTTTTGATATAAACTGGCAGAAGGCACGGATTATACTTCGTTAAATCCGCGCCAGCGGAATATTACTTTTTCTCCCCTCCCCTTTTCTCCCCCTCTTTTCTTATCCTCCTGGTTCATATCTTTCTCATTGTTTTGATCCCCTGTTTTCTCACCTTTCCAATTTGATTTTTTATCTTACCGGCGTTATTCAGAATCAATATGCCGCGCAGGGATGATATAAAAAAAGTGCTTATAATAGGCTCAGGACCGATAATTATCGGACAAGCCTGCGAATTCGATTATTCAGGAACACAGGCTTGTAAAGCGCTGCGCTCATTAGGTTATAAGATAATACTGGTCAATTCAAATCCGGCAACAATAATGACGGACCCCGGAATGGCAGATGTCACATATATTGAGCCTCTTAACGAATATGCCCTTACCGAAATAATCAAAAAGGAACGTCCCGATGCATTGCTCCCAAATCTGGGCGGTCAGACCGGATTGAACCTCTCCTCACTCCTGGCAAAAAAAGGTATCCTGGCAAAATACAATGTGGAAGTCATTGGCGTTAATGTTGATGCTATTGAACGTGGTGAAGACAGGATTGTATTCAAGGAGACCATGACTCGTCTTGGCATTGATATGCCAAAAAGCAAGGCAGTCAACACTGTTGAAGATGCCGAAAAAGTTGCAGCTGAGCTTGGATATCCTTTAGTTATACGTCCTGCATACACCATGGGAGGTACCGGAGGTGGATTAGTTTATAACCTGGAGGAGCTGCGCACAATTGCCAGCAGGGGACTGGCTGCAAGCATAGTTCATCAGGTGCTTATCGAGGAGTCCGTCCTTGGCTGGGAAGAGCTGGAGCTTGAAGTGGTCAGGGATTCAAAGAATAAGATGATCACTGTTTGCTTTATAGAAAATGTCGATGCAATGGGTGTTCATACAGGCGATTCTTATTGTACTGCCCCAATGCTCACAATCGATCCGGGACTTCAGAAACGCCTTCAGAAACATTCTTATGACATCGTTGAAGCTATTCAAGTGATAGGAGGAACAAATATCCAGTTTGCCCATGATCCTGAAACCGGCCGGGTGGTCGTGATTGAAATCAACCCCCGTACATCAAGATCATCTGCGCTTGCCTC
>CAZLCF010000256.1:0-4448 GCA_964557905.1 uncultured Rikenellaceae bacterium
TCGCTTGCACAGAAGATTATTGTTTTCTGGTGAACTCCTCCGGTATCAATAAAAGATTCAAAGAGGTCGGAGCACATTCCGGCAATCCTGTCATCCAGTAAAAGATGCTTTTCGAAATTCCTTGCAGAATATTCATTATCAATATCTTCTTCATGTATTGGTCCGCCGGTTACGGCATCCTTTATCTTCTTCTTTTTGATCTCATCCTTCAAAAGAAGCCGGTAATCGATATCTGGTTTCCTGTTAATTACTTCACAGGCTGCAAGATAACCGTCATTCTGCCCGTCGGCAATCCTGTACTCGTAAACCGGATCACCAAAGTATTTTAGATTGTTTGAAGTAATTTCTTCATCTTCCTTTGCAGCTTTTGTGAGGATTGTCCTAAATGTCCTTGGTGTAGCTGTCAACCCGATCTGAATTGCATCCGGGTTATCAGTCAGGACAATACTCCAGTTTCCCCACGCGCTGCGATGGCACTCATCGATGATAATATGAGAAAAGAAATTTTTCGGGAAGTACTTCCGCCAGAATTCCGGTTCTTTATCTTCAGATGTTATGTTAAGCGTCTGGTAGGTGGCTATTAATACTTTGGCATTAAGAGCCGGATTTAATGTTGTTACCTCGCGGGCATCATCTCCGAACACACCCTGCAGATGTGTGATTGCCTGGGTACGCAGCTCATCACGGTCGACAACGAACAGAGCCCTGCGGATTTGTCCCGCTTTAGCCAATTTCCATAATAATTCTTTGGCAATGAAGGTTTTTCCAGTCCCGGTAGCCAGGTGTAAAAGAATCCTTTTTTCGCCAAGGGCAAGTTTTTCAAGTATCGAACGAATAGCTGCATCCTGGAAATACCATCGGGTAGCCTCACCAGATTTGTAGCGAATCAGAAGGGCTCTGGCCTTTTCGCTTTTAAGTTCAATCTTCTTATAATTCTGATATCTCGTCAGTAATTCAGCCGGAGCCGGGAAGTTTTCAAGATTTCTTTCTTCCGAAATTATCCCGGTATCAGTTCCATACTCAACAAATAATTTCCCGTTTGAAGAGAAAGCAAACGGGACATTAAATCTCCTGGCATAGTTCTGAGATTGTTGCAAGCCCAGAGTTGCCGGGCTGTTTTCTTTTTTTGCCTCAAGAACTGCTACCGGCAAAGTAGGATGACTGTCCAGAACATGAAGGCATAACAGGTAATCGGTTCTGCCCTTCCGGCGTTTTGGTTTTCCGTCAATTATATCAGCCCCTCCCGGAGTTACCTCAACCCTGATAAGATCATTTGTCCATCCAAGTGATAAAAGAACCGGATCGATCAGGTCGCGGCGTGTCTGTGCTTCGTTGCGTGACATTGATAATGAAATAATATCTAAAATTAAGAAAAAGGAATTAAGCGTTGGGGCTCAGATTTCTCTCCAGAATCAGATTTTTCTGTTTTGAATATTCAATTAAAAACTCATATACTCTGGTCTTATCTTTTTTCTCGAGAGGTTCAAGAATAAGCTTCACCGGCTTTTCACCTTTTCTTACTATTGTTATATACAGCCTCCCGAGTATGATCTTTTCAATTTCGGAATCCGGAACACTCTTTTCTCTCAACCAGTGAAACCATCTGATTTTTAATCCTTCGTCAGCTATTTTTATTCCACTTTGGGCGGTTATGAAAAGCATCACGGACATATATATCAAGGAGAGTAATATTGTTTCAATTATATCCCACATGTCAAGCGGTTTAAGGACAAGAACAAATAAAAGAACCAAAACCAGAATAAACACAATTATCATGATTATCCTGACAATCGGGCGCTTATTATGCTTTAAGATTAAATTCTCCATTGCCGTAAATTTTAAATATCATATAACTCAGTAAACCATAAAGTTATTCAAAATCATTGAGTAAATCATACAATAAGCTGCTTTCAAAACCTTTTGATAAACCATACCTCAGAAGCTTGCCCTTCAGGTCATATTGATTCTTTGCTTTTATATGCTTCCTGTGCTCTAAGAGGATATCCTTCAGTGTTTGAATATATTGCTCATTATCAATAGAGTCTAGAGCATTTTTTATTATTTCAGAGGGGATTTTTTTTATCCTGAGGTGAGCTGTTATTTTAACCTTGCCCCATTTATTGATTCTGAACTTCTCCCTTACAAATATTTCGGAGTACCTTGTTTCGTTAAGAAAGTTCTCTTTTATCAGGGTGCTGATTATCTTTTCAAGATCATTATCACCAACACCCCATGCCAGAAGCTTTGTCCGGATATCATCAATGCAATACTCGTGTTTTGAGCAAAGAGCCATTACCCGTGAAAGTGCTGTTTTATAAAGATCGCTTTCAGACATATTAAATCTTTAATCCTTTAATAATTCTTTCCTTATCATTAATGTCCCTGATAATTTTAACCTCTGAAAAACCTGATTCATCAAGAAGCCGGAACATGGGCTCACCCATTGCCTCATTGACTTCAAAATAAACTATTCCACCTGGAATCAGGATCATTTCAGCCATTTTAAGTATTGCCCGATAATAAACAAGCGGATTGGAATCAGAAACAAAAAGAGCTGTATGTGGCTCATAATCAAGCACATTTTTAGCCATGTGTATCTTTTCCGATTCGCGGATATAAGGCGGATTGCTTACAATGATCCCCATTCCGGAGATTGAATCAAGATCAGGATTGAAAATATCATTTTTAAAAAATGATACCGAAACATTGTTAAGCCCTGCATTCTCTTCTGAAATATTTATTGCTCCTTCAATAATATCTATCCCGGTTACCTTTGTTCCGGGAAGGTTAACGGCAAGGGCGATCGCAATACATCCTGATCCGGTGCCGGCATCAAGTATTGCGCCCCTGAAACCTTTATTTTCCTTTATGATCAGGTCGACAAGTTCTTCAGTTTCAGGCCGGGGAATCATTACATCGGGATTGACCTTTATGCGGCAGTTATAAAAACTGGTTTCCCCCAGGATATATTGTAATGGCTTACCGCTCTTAAGCTCCCTGCAGATAGTGATTATTTTATCAACCTGCTTTTGTGAAACAGGATCCTGGGGCATGGCAAGAGCATGCAACCTGGAGACCTTAAAAACAGTCTTAATAATAATACTGGAAAAGGCATATATTTCGGATTGAGGGTAAATTCCGACAAGTTCCTTTTCCAGGTATAACTTTATATCCTTTATAGTCCGTATATTACTGCGCATATATCAAAATTAGCACTTTCAGGGAAATGCCTCAGAATAATGACATAAAATTCATGAGAAGATGTCTTGACCTGGCAGGTAAAGCGGAAGGCAGAACTTATCCGAATCCGCTTGTCGGTTCTGTAATCGTTCATGATAATATTATTATTGGAGAAGGATATCATTTAAAAGCCGGAGAACCTCATGCTGAAGTGAATGCCATCAATTCTGTTGTAAACAAGGAATTGCTGAAGTCAGCAGTCCTGTATGTTAATCTTGAACCCTGTTCACATTACGGTAAAACTCCTCCCTGCACGGATTTAATTCTTTCCCATGGCATCAGGAAGGTGGTGATCGGAACAACTGATACAAGTGAAAAAGTAGCAGGGAAAGGCATCTCGCTGCTTAAAAATGAAGGATGTGAGGTTGTTACAGGCTTGCTTGAGGAAGAGTGCAGGCGGATTAACAATCGGTTTTTCACCTTCAATGAAAAGAAAAGGCCTTATATAATATTGAAGTGGGCTCAAAGTGCAGATGGATACCTGGACTATGAAAGAGAGAAAAATCCTGAACACAAACCTGCATGGATAACAGGCAAACCTGAGAGAGTTCTTGTGCACAGATGGAGGGCATCTGAGCAGGCAATTCTGACAGGGGCAGGAACAATCAGATCAGATGATCCGCAATTAAATGTGAGGTTCTGGACAGGAAATGATCCGTTAAGGGTGATACTCAGCAATTCCGGCATTCTCAGGAAAGAGTCCGTAATATTCAGCACAAATGGCACAAATATTGTGTTTACACAGAATGCAGAAGCAGAAATGGCAAATGCGGTAAAAGTAAAATTGGACAGTAGCAGGAAATCTGCTCTCCAGATCGCGGAATACCTCTATAATATTGGTGTTCAGTCACTCCTTATTGAAGGAGGAGCGGAGGTGCTGAGCCATTTTATTTCTGCGGGACAATGGGATGAGGCAAGAGTATTTACGGGGAAGGATCCTTTCAAAAACGGAGTAAAAGCTCCTGTGGTTACAGGGAAGGTACTTTCGCATGAGATATTCAGCCGGAGTCAACTTGAGGTTATAATAAACGACAATGAGTTAGATGCCCGCAAGGGTTGATTATTACAATAAATATTTCTAATTTTGATAATTATAATAATAACAATTTAGTTATAAAGTTATGAAAAAGCGAATGTTTTTTCTGGCGACCATGTTGGCAGTTTTTACAATCTGCGTTTATGGACAGAATGGCAAAAAGTTTTATAAG
>CAZLCF010000257.1:0-4425 GCA_964557905.1 uncultured Rikenellaceae bacterium
TTGTTTTTCGATCCTGAATACTTTGCCGCTCTGTTTCAGCATTACTGCAATGTCAACATCAAGAGTATCGGTATTTTCAGGAATAGTGTCATCATACTCGTTTTTAACCGGGCGTCCTTCAAAGCCTTTATATGTACTGATATTGACTCTCTCTTTTACAAACTTTTCATCAAGGTCAGCTACAGGTATCATATATCCTCTTTTGTCGACCATTGGCCCCATTGAGCCGTCCTTTCTTTTAAGGATCATAGGAGGGACACCATATTCCTTGGCAATTTTATAGTCGTCGGCGCCAAAGGTGGGGGCAATATGCACGATCCCGGTACCTTCTTCAGTTGTTACAAAATCACCTGTAAGAACTCTGAAAGCTCCCTTATCAGGTTTCACCCAGTCGATAAGCTGTTCATAATGAATGCCTTCCAGCTTACTTCCTGAAAATTCATCGAGCACTTTGTAAGGGATCTTTTTATCGCCGGGTTTATATTCCGAAAAGTGGAGACCGACATTAGCTTCAGGGAACATTGAATGCAGAAGATCTTTAGCTATGATGACAGTGATGGGTTCACCCGAGTAGGGATTGAAGCTCCGCACCCTGATATATTTTATTTCCTTGCCTACAGCCAGTGCGGTATTGGAAGGGAGTGTCCACGGGGTTGTGGTCCATGCCATTATATGGACGTAAGGTGTATCAATATGGTTGAAGAGGAATTCAGATTTTTCATCCCGGATAAGCCTGAAAAGCGCAATACAGGTCGTATCCTTTATATCCTTGTAGCATCCCGGTTGGTTTAGTTCATGGGAGCTTAATCCGGTGCCTGCAGCCGGAGAGTATGGCTGGATAGTATAGCCCTGGTAAAGAAAACCCTTTGTATAGAGCTGTTTAAGAAGCCACCAGAGAGTCTCTATATAACGGTTATCGTAGGTTACATAGGGATGATCCATGTTGATCCAGTAACCCATTTTGCGGGTCAGGTCTTCCCATTGATCGATGTATCTCATTACATCTGTGCGGCAAGCCTTATTGAAATCTATGATTGATATCTTTTTGGTCCCGATGTCTTCCTTTGTTATGCCAAGAGCCTTTTCAACGCTCAGTTCGATCGGCAGTCCATGTGTGTCCCATCCTGCCTTGCGTTTTACTTCATATCCGCACTGAGTCTTATAACGGCACACTGTATCCTTTATGGCACGTGCCATAACATGGTGAATCCCGGGAATGCCGTTTGCTGAAGGAGGGCCTTCATAAAAAATAAATTCGCCTTTCCCGTTCAGATCGCGGACGCTTTTACGGAAGGTATCATTCTCATCCCAGATTTTCAAAATATCCTTGTTTACCTTTGAAAGATCAAGAGTTTTGTATTCAGGAAAACGTTTAGCCATGTTATTATGCTGTAAACTAAATTAAAACGGGCAAAGATAATAAAAATATTACCCCCCAACCCCCCTGAAGGGGGGCTAATTAACGACAATATTACTATTTAGGGCTTTGAAGATTGCTTCGTCGTTTCGCTCCTCGCAATGACTTCATGCTTTATAAAATATGTTATACATTATAATACAAAGCAATATAATATATACTGTCATTGCGAGGAGTACAGCGCCAGCGATACGACGAAGCAATCTTCCTTACTTTAAACAAGTATTTTTAATAAATGGTCCCGCTTTTAAAGCTTGTGCTGACCAGAGGTCGTTTGGGGCCGGGGGGGTCAGTGACAGAAGAATTAAGGTGACTGTGGAGTAAGGCTACATATGAAATTCTCTACTTTTTTTATCATATTTACACCATGATTTTAATCATTAATCGATTTTTAACAGTTATATTTTTTTTTCTAATTTCTGGTGCACTATCCCTGTCTCAGGTTCCTGATTCTATTAAATATCAGTCACTTAAACCGTATGATTTCAATCTTCAGTATTTAAGTGAAGATTCCGCTTTGATGATTGATGTTCGGGAGTATTTTGAGTTCCGGAAATCGAGGATCAAAGATGCTCTTAATCTTCCGTCATCAGAAGGTTACGATATTACAGCAGATACACTTGATAAAAAATATTCACTCTTTTTCTATTGTTATTCCGGTGGGCGGAGTAAAAAGGCTGTTTTCTTCTTTTATGATAAAGGATTCCGTAAACTATATAATCTTGAAGGGGGGATAACTGGATGGAAGAAGGAAGGGCTCCGGGTGGAAAGGAAAAAAGTCAAAAGAAGTAAATAAATTGTCTTGCATGTCTTGCGGTCTTGCAAGTCATGCAGGTCCTCACTTACGATAGCGACTTGTAAGACTGGCAGGACTTGCATGACCCCTTTCTTGCATCCTTAATTTCATTAAATTTGAATCGAAATATTAAATGATAGAGTTATGTTTTCGGGAATAGTAGAAGAGGCCGCTCCGGTAGTGAGAATTGAAAAGGAGAAGGATAATCTTCACATAACAATGAAGTGTTCCTTTACAAAAGAGCTGAAGATAGATCAGAGCATTTCGCATAACGGTGTTTGTCTGACAGTGGTTAAGAAAGATAAAGACACGTATACTGTCACTGCAATCAGGGAGACTCTTGATAAATCAAATCTTGGTTTGCTTAAGGTTGGGGACAAGGTTAACCTGGAGCGCAGTGCAAAGCTTGACGGGCGCCTTGACGGACATATGGTGCAGGGACATGTTGACCAGACTGCCGTCTGCACTGAAGTTAAGGAGGCAGGAGGAAGCTGGTACTATACATTTGAATATGAGCCGCTTCAGGATGATTATATCACCGTGGAAAAGGGATCAGTATCGGTGAACGGTGTCAGTCTTACAGTAGTTAATTCACAGCCAAGATCATTCCAGGTGGCGATAATTCCTTTTACATACCAGGTTACAAACTTCCATCAGATCAAAAAGGGAACCGTAGTGAATATTGAGTTTGATATATTAGGGAAGTATATTGCCAAAATCGTTAAACTGCAGATGGGGAGATAAGGCGTTAGGGCGTTAAGGTGTTACGGCAATAAGGCAATAGGGCTTTACGGCATTTACGGTATATGGTTTTTCATAAAGCCTTAAAGCCTTAATGCCCTAAAGCCTTAATGCCTAATTCCATATCAGCTTCTTTCCAAAACCGAGTCTGTTATCCGTATATTTGATATGGGTGAGGGTGACTATCCACAGATGGGTATCCATCAGCATTGCGACGGGAAATTTTTTAAGATAGGCGTTTTTGGCTTTTACAGCCATTCCCCCTTCCGGTTCTGAAACGGTTCCCTGAAATTGAATTCCGCGTATCTTTCCTATTATCATTGTTTCCAGTGCAATGGTTCCTGCAACATGAGAATTTTTTAGAAATTCCTGTCCGTGCCTGGTGTTTAGATCTGTTGTGAATACCAGTGCATTTTCTTCTTCCAGGTAAACATAAAAACAACTGGCACACCATGGCTCATTTTGAACTGTTGTCGCTATAGTAAGCACGTGATGCTTCCTGAAGAATTTTATGACCCGCCTGTCAACCATTTTCCATCCACCGGTAAGTGTCTGTCTCAAAGCCGGCCAGGGAGAGTATCCTTTCAACAACTGTCTTCACGAGATCATTTATCGTTTGAGGTTTGCTGTAAAATGATGGTGTTGCCGGACAAATAATTGCTCCTGCCAGAGTAAGCGTTTCCATATTCCTTATATGAATGAGGTTATATGGAGTCTCCCGCGGGATAAGTATCAGTTTCCTTCTCTCCTTCAGCATCACATCGGCTGCCCGGGCAATAAGGTTTTCTGATGTTCCGTTTGCAATCCGTCCAAGCATGCCCATCGATGCCGGGCAGATAATCATAGTATCATAATCAGATGACCCGGATGCGAATGGCACAAAAAACGAACTATTATTATATTCCTTCGCAGGGGGAATTGCTTTGTATTTTTCTTCAAGTTCGTATTCCCATATCTCTTTTGCATTGTCAGAAAAGATAACAGCGATCTCTTCAGGGGCGTTTTTCAAGCCTTGCAATTTGTCAAGCAGGATCTTTGCATAAATTGATCCGCTGGCACCGGTGATGGCAAGGATAATCTTTCTGTTAGTCGGTTCCATCTAAATAGGGTAATTCCTGGATAAATGTAGTAAATTAAGTTGAAGAGGTAAATTAGAGTCTTGCATGTCGTGCAAGTCATGCAAGTCGTGCAGGTCTATTAATTATTTAACGACTTGCAAGACCGCAAGACCTGCAAGACCTGCATGACAATAATCTATCCTGATAAAATCAATATAATGATAACAATCTGTGAGTCAAAATGGCAACTCCCTCTGATGCCTTTGCCCTGATTACCTCAACCTTCCTCAAGGCGGGAACAGTTACTTCATTCGGGTCAATGAGCCATAATGATGCATTTTCAGGTGCATATTCAATCAATCCGGCTGCAGGATATACATTTAATGATGAACCTATTACAACAAAGATCTCTG
>CAZLCF010000258.1:0-4365 GCA_964557905.1 uncultured Rikenellaceae bacterium
ATTGTTGGGATTATCGCAATGTATGGTGCCGGTTTCTTTAAGTTTCCCCCCTGCTTCTAACTCACCCCCTAAATATGTGATCAATGTTGTCCATTCTGCATCACTTGGTAAGTGCCAGCCTGTCGGGCATACACCCTGAACACCACTTGGGATAGAATTACTACTTCCTACACCGTTCATTGCCGCCGACCAGGTGTATAATGCTCCATACGTTTCTTTGTTAACTATATCATTACCGTGCCAGCAGTAGGCTTTATCGGTAAAGGTAAGTGCATCCCACGCAGCATCTGTATTTACAAGAGGTACGTTGGTGCCATCGGAATATTTCGTTGTTTTAAGGTTTTCTGCCATCCAAACCTGTGTACCAATTTGTACGATTTCATAAATATTTCCTTCAATATCTGTCAACTTAGTTAATAATGTAGTAAAAGTCAAATCTTCACCATAGGTTTTGCCAAAAATATTTTCAGCTACTATCCTATAATGATAAAGTGTACCAGCTGATAAACCTGAAATATTAATACTCAATTTAATATCTGTGCAATCGATTAGGGGATTTTGGATTGGTTGAACTGTATTGTCATAATTTGTCGTAGTTCCATACTCAAATATGACTACTGTTGGATAATAACTTGGATTTACTAAACCATTTAAAACTGCAGATGTAACCTGAATTTTAGTTGCTTGTTGAGTAACAACCAGGGGTACTCCTCCTAAAGTACTAAATACCAAATCCTCACTATAATTGATCCCAAGGGAGTTCTCAGCTTTTATTCTGAAGTGATAATCCGTTCCTCCATTTAGTTCGGATATTTTAGCACTTACTGGTTGCTCAATGTTTCCGGTAATCGGGCTCTGTGTTGCATTTATCGTATCTCCATAGTCCATTGATGTTCCGTATTCAAATATTACTAATGTATTCAAATAATTAGCATTAACAAATCCATTAAGAGTGGCACTTGTCGTTGTGACATTTGAAGCTGCCTTGATTTCAATAGTTGGTTGGTGTCCCAAGGTAGTAAAAGTAAAATCACTACCATAAACTGTACCAAGAGAATTGACTGATTTTATTCTGAAATGATATAGTGTCCCTGGATTCAGATCAGTCAGATTAGCGCTTACTGACTGGTTTGCATGACCAGTTATTGGGTTCTGAGTTGCATTAATCGTGTCTCCATAGTACGTAGACGTTCCATACTCAAATGTTACAGCAGTACTTAAATCATTAGCATTAACAATACCATTAAGTGTTGCACTTGTTGATGTAATATTTGTAGCTGTATGTGTAGATACACTGGGTGGTAGTCCCCCAGTGAATTCTAGAAAATCAGTTATGTATTGTTCAAAATTTGGAATTGAGGGACTGACCCCTAATTCATTAAACCTATTCTCAAGATTTAATCTAATTGTCGCCAGATTTAACTCAAGTGCTGAATTTCTTAATTGTGATTTTATATTATCACTGTTTAGTTCCCCATCTTGATGAATATCAGCTATAAAAATTGCCAAAAGTTCAGAAAGATCTCCCACACTTCTGTTTGCCTGTAGTATTAATGAAATTGCAAGAAGGATAGCATTTTCATTTTTATTTACAGATATATCTAATGTTTCAGAATTATCCATCTCATTAAGCTGGAAACCAAAAATTGCAAGAATCTCTTTTTGTGCTGTATCCTTTGCATTAGCAAATGTGGAATTATTGCTGACCAAATATTCTACTCTGCTCTTTTCTAGATGAGTAAGCATATTTACATTGACGGTAGTAATATCTGTTATGTCTGAAAGTGCATAAAGAGTTAACTCAGAAGGAGATATTGCCCCTATAATTTCATTGAAATAGTATCCACGTGCTAAAAACTCAACATACTGTGAGGTAAGTTCAATATCACTTATTTCAAATGAACCTCTATTGCTACTAATCTGTGTGTTGAAAACTTTACCAGTCTGGGTTAATGAAGAATCCATCTCAAACATTTGAATGGATGTTCCATTGATATATGGTCCTTTCTGGACATATCCAGATATTTTATCCTTTTTAATCTTGAACTCATATTCTGCCTTTTGACAGGAATAGGTAATGATAAACAGTATTATAAGTATCAATAAATTATTTCGGAACGAAATGTTCATATTATTAATAGTATGATATATATAAATTGACGCTACACTGCTACAAATTTACATAAGTCTTGAATGTTAGTCAATTAATACTGGTTGAAATAACCAGGATTGAATTATTTTAAAACGCTTGATTAAGTTTTGCGTGCTAATCTTTAATACAACGAATAGATCTTCCATCCTTTTTATTTGCCATGGATCTATATATATAAACTTGATTGAAGTATAATGATTCGCCCCAGACATAATACGGATCGTGCTCAATAGAAGTAGAAGACCACCAGCGACCAACACTTCCTAAACTTTCAAACGTTCCATTGAAGTTACGGATGCCACCCGGAAGGGCTGTAAAACCAGTTTCATTAGTTGCACCAGTATTGACGTACAACCAATGTGAAGTACCTTCTTCTTTTAGTTTTCCACCAGCAACACCTTCTCCCAAGTAGTTGGTGAGCAATATCCATTCACTATCACTAGGTAAGTGCCAACCAGACGGGCATACTCCCTGAACACCACTTGGATCGGAATCACTGCTTGTCATCCCATTCATTGCTGCTGCCCAGGTGTACAACGCTCCATAGACCTCTTTATTTCCTATATCATCATCATACCAGCAATAAGCTTTATTGGTAAAGGTAAGTACACTCCACGCTTCTTCTGTATTTATTAGTGGTATGTCAGTACCATCGGAATACTTAGTTGTTTTCAGGTTTTCTTTCATCCATACTTGTGTGCCAATAATAATTACATTATATATATTACCATTCACATCGTTTAAAACTGTTGAAAATGACAAATCATTACCATAAGTAACACCAAATGAATTTTCTGCCTTTACTCTATAATGGTAAGTCGTGCCGGGTGTCAAATCATTGATAGTCGCATTAACAATAGTATTGTCATTCCCAGATATAGGGCCTTGAGTAGCATTAATCTTATCTCCATAGTATGTTGATGTCCCATATTCAAATGTTACCATAGTACTTATATCATTTGCATTGACAATACCACTAAGAGTCGCTCCTGTGGTTGTAATATTTGTTGCTACCTGAGTTGATGCAATAGGGAATAAGCCTCCTGTAAATTCTAAAAAAACATTTATATATTGTTCAAAATTTGGAATTGAGGGACTAATCCCTAATTCACCAAACCTATTCTCAAGATTTAATCTAATTGTCGCCAGATTTAACTCAAGTGCTGAATTTCTTAATTGTGATTTTATATTATCACTGTTTAGTTCCCCATCTTGATGAATATCAGCTATAAAAATTGCCAAAAGTTCAGAAAGATCTCCCACACTTCTGTTTGCCTGTAGTATTAATGAAATTGCAAGAAGGATAGCATTTTCATTTTTATTTACAGATATATCTAATGTTTCAGAATTATCCATCTCATTAAGCTGGAAACCAAAAATTGCAAGAATCTCTTTTTGTGCTGTATCCTTTGCATTAGCAAATGTGGAATTATTGCTGACCAAATATTCTACTCTGCTCTTTTCTAGATGAGTAAGCATATTTACATTGACGGTAGTAATATCTGTTATGTCTGAAAGTGCATAAAGAGTTAACTCAGAAGGAGATATTGCCCCTATAATTTCATTGAAATAGTATCCACGTGCTAAAAACTCAACATACTGTGAGGTAAGTTCAATATCACTTATTTCAAATGAACCTCTATTGCTACTAATCTGTGTGTTGAAAACTTTACCAGTCTGGGTTAATGAAGAATCCATCTCAAACATTTGAATGGATGTTCCATTGATATATGGTCCTTTCTGGACATATCCAGATATTTTATCCTTTTTAATTTTGAACTCATCCTCTGATTTTTGACAGGAATAAGTGAAAATTATAAACAGGATCAAGAATATTTGAAGACCAACTCGTAATAAATTTTTCATGCTATATTTAGATTGTCAAGAATATTTCCATTTTCTTGTAACAAATTTACGAAAGGTTTGAATTAAAATCAATTATTATAAGGTTGAGACGTTAGAATTTGATTAATAGTCAAAAAATGTAATAACTATTCTAATCCAATCTATTGTATCAAGGTACATCTGTTGGACAGTTAGTTTATGTATTAATCTGAATCTTAGGGCATTTTTAATCATGACTAACTGTAAAATTTAGTGTTAATAATCAAGGTGTTACAAAATTGTTTCTTTTCAAAATTTTTGTCAAGGTTGAATCAATTTTTGCCGTTCGCTTGCGAATTTAACTGAGTAAAATCGGTGTGAGGAATGCC
>CAZLCF010000259.1:0-4340 GCA_964557905.1 uncultured Rikenellaceae bacterium
CGCCTCCGTCGCGGGCAATGGCCTGGTAATTAAAACCCTGGGGCACCTGAGAAGACAAAAGATAAAAGGAAAAAGATAAAAGTAAACTAAGGGAGAGTTTTGTTTTCATGGGAATGACGGCTTTATGGCTCAAAGGCGCAAGGGCGCAAAGGCCCCCATACCGAAAGCCAGATTAAACAATTGAAAACAGGTTATAAAGGCAATTTATGACAAAAGAAGAGACGAGTCAAGTTTTTTTGACCAGCGGTGGTTTTGCGAGGATTAGTGTCAGATTAAGGGGATTGCTTCTCCCGCTTCGCGGGATCGCAATGATCCTATTCTCAAGCAGGTGCAGCGTCAGACTTGTAACATACCAACTAATTAAGGCGGTCATTGCGAGGATTCCGCCTTGGCGGAAGACGAAGCAACCTTCATCTCAATTTCGCTTAGCTTTTTCTTGAGCTCCTCTATCTGTTTCTGCTGTGATTCAATCTGTTGCTGCTGTTCCTGCATGCCTTTAATCAATACCGGAATCAGACCCGTATAATTTATGCCCATAGTTTGTAGTTCATCATTCCCTTTGTTAACCACCTCATGAATTACCTGATCTACTTCCTGCGCGATTAATCCAAGTCTTTTATCTTCTGTTTCCGTGTTTTTCCAGTTAAAGGAAACAGGATGAAGCTTCATGATATCATTAAGCCCATAGCTTATTGAAGAAATATTGGATTTCAATCTGATATCGGAGGTTTGAATAGTTCCATTTACAGCAAATACTTGGACCCATCTCTTGTCTGATGTTCCAAGGGAATATATATTGTCAGTTTTTGGTTTAAAATTGCCACCCAGTACTAAATTTCCCAAATTCTCCAATACCATCCGTTCAGTTCTTTGACCTGAATTAGCACCGGAAGAAAATACAATTTTGCCGAACTCACGAAATTCAAGAATATCATTCGGCCTGTCGAAAATGATCCGGTGATTATTATCGAAGCTGCGGATCTGTCCATTATCGGTGAAATATATTTGACCTTTGGTTGTCATTCCTCCGGTATCAGGAAATATCACGAGGTTTTTATAATTTGTTCCGTCATAATAGGTTAATTCTAACGTTTTTGATAACCTATGATTGATTTGCCATTCCCTGTTGTCGGCATTCAGGGATCCCAAGAATATTGCTGAATGATTCCATCCGTCTCCCTCACCTGATAACCGAATACTTGCATATCCGCCATATTGTTCAATATTCAGATTATCCCATGGTGTTGGATTTCCATTGATCCCGACATTAGCATTGAACCGTAACCGGTTATTATAGAAATTCCCAAAAAGAAGTACGTCAGTACTGTCTCCCGGAAAACAATCGACCATTAAATGACCTGAACCGGTTTGATTTTCACCCACAGCATAACCTAGAAATATATTGTTATTCCCTTTCCCATCAGCCGTACCGGTGCCATTTCCAATAAAAATATTTGAATTACCAGTACCGCTTCTTCCTGCATCCTGACCTATGATAACGTTTCCATCACCAATTATCCCTTCGGCTCCGGACCATGAACCCAGCACCACATTTCGCATGCCGGATATATTTCCCTCCCCGGCATGTGCTCCGAGAAAAACATTGGCGCCTCCTGTAGTTGTATTTGAACCAGCGAAACTGCCAAGAATGGTATTTTGATGTGCTGTGGTTGCAGAAAAGCCTGCCTGATTTCCCAGATAAACATTATTACTTCCGGTTTTGTTATTAAAACCACTTACATAACCTAACATAACATTACTGTATGAAACAATATTTGAAAACCCTGCCTGGAACCCTACAAAAACATTGCTTGATCCTCCGATACTGTTAAATCCTGTACCATTGCCAATAAAAACATTCAATTGACTGAGAGTATCTGATTTGCTGTCATTAAAACCAGCTTGAGATCCAATAAATACGTTTGAAAAGCTTTGCGATGCATTATATCCCGCCGCTGTTCCTAAAAATGTATTTTCAAATGAAGAATCAATATTATAGCCGGCTTGTCGTCCAATAAATATATTTGAACTTCCGGTCTTGTTGTTGAATCCTGATAAGGCTCCAATAATGACATTAGCTATACCAGTAGTGTGGTTATATCCGCTTGACCAGCCCATTATCACGTTATCGGCTGAATTCTCATTTGAATAGGCGGCCTGATTGCCAATAAAAACATTGGATGTACCGCTTATACTGTTGTGACCAGTATTATTACCAATAAATACATTATCTGAGCTCCACGAGTTCGATCCACTTTCGTTGTACCCTGCTCCCCAGCCTAAGAATACGTTTGCTGTACTGACTTTTGCTTTAAATCCAGCCTGGTTGCCCAAAAAAGTATTGAAACTGGTTGAATCGATGGAATAGCCGGCTCTATTGCCTATGAAGACATTAGTACTGCCTGAAGTATTGGTAAGGCCACTCTTGTTGCCGATAAAAACGTTGGAGACTCCTGAGTAATTATTTTTTCCGCACCCTGTTCCCAGGAACGTGTTTTCCATTCCGTTAATATTGAAATAGCCTGTTGAATCACCTACAAATGTATTATTGGATCCTTCAGTATTGCTGTAACCTGAAAAACTACCAAGGAATGTATTGTATACTCCTGCTGTATTCGCCTGTCCAGCCAGATAACCCAGAAACGAATTATAATTGCCGGCCTTATTGCTGTATCCGGTCCTGTATCCAAGAAACAGGTTCCCTGATCCGGTATTATTGCTGTAACCGCTCTGATAGCCTATAAAGGCGTTGCTTTCACCCGAGGTTATATATTTTCCGCTCTGGTAACCCAGAATGGAGTTATACCTCCCGGATGTCAGTGAACCTCCTCCTTCATGACCGATAAAATAGTTCTCAGGTGTAAGCGAGGTAAAACTGTTAACACTGCCCTTGCCGGTACCAAAGCCTCCAATAGCAAAACCTCCCTTGACTCCTTTGGACGGATTTTCATTCACGTAAACCCTTGTACTGTCACGTGTTACACGAAGATACTCCTCATCAGGTGTTTTTGTTGTTCCATAACCGCCAATAGCAAATCCTCCCTTCGTGCCCTTATCAGATTCAGCTTTGTCAATATATACCCTTACACTGTCATCGCTGATAAACAGAAAATCCTGTATATCAGACTTATTTGTACCATAACCTCCGATGGCAAATCCACCCTTGCTTGCTTTGCCTGACTGATCAATATAGATCCTTACCGTATCAGGTTTGACAATAAGATATGGTTGTGATGTTCCTTTATCGGTGCCGAAACCTCCTACTGAAAAGCCTCCCTTAACTCCCTTTACCCCGTCATCAACATATATTCTCACTCCTTCATTATAAACTGCGAATACAGTCTGCCCGTCTTTATTCTTCACTTCAAACAGTGATTCATCCTGCGCTGATGTGGATCCTGTAACCTCCAGTTTACTAAATGGGCCATCCAGTTTTTCAGCTACTCTGGCAGTATCAGCCACTATTGCATGGTCAGCAACAATCGCATTTTCAGCTACCATGGAATAGGGTACTGACCATAATTTCGCATTACCCATAGTTTTCCAAGATCCCTGGTGATAAAGCTGTACCTTAAGATAGAGAGGCGTTTTTGTCCAGTCGATTTCTGAGAAGTATGCTGCTGAACCCGATTGTCTTGTACCTGTTCCGATTACAAGTCCGAAAATGCCTGATGCATTGGTTTTGACAGATGAATGAAGTTCCTCCCAGATAACAACTGGTGTCAGCGTATCGGAGAGAATAAAGATTTTCACCTGCATGGTGGTGCTTGCAACGGGAGCTCCGGTACTGGTCCGTGCAACTGCCTGGTAGTTAAATCCCTGGGGCACCTGAGCGGTGCAAGGCAAAATGCAAAATGCAAAATGCAAAAATATCATTATAATAAAAGTGGTAGAGACGTTCGACCCGAACGTCTTTTTTGATCCAAACAACTTCATGAGGGAAAGTTTTGTTTTCATAGGGAAAGGCTTAAAGGCATAACGGCAAAACAATATCAAAATCGGTATAAAGGCTGAGGGAGCCAGTAATAAAATCACATATTCCGCTTTATGAAATTTTTCGAATATTTCAGCGAAATAGTTGAAAACCAGCATTATATGATGCAAGTTATAATAAAAGGAAGGACAAGTCAAGTTTTTTAACAAACGTCAGGCGACAGGCGACCGGCAAAAGGGATTTATTGTCGTGCAATCGTTCAATCATGCTATCAAACGAGTCTTGAAGTCATGAAGCCGTGCAGCCATGCAGTCGTTCAATGATCTGACTTTATAGACTTTATGGACTTTATGGACTTTATGGACTTTATGGACTTTATAGACTTTATGGACTTTATGGACTTTAT
>CAZLCF010000260.1:0-4320 GCA_964557905.1 uncultured Rikenellaceae bacterium
AGCGCTACATTTATTCGTGGCGTAATGGGGATCCTTAAGAAGGTAATGTAAGATTTTAATTCTTGACCTTTATACTGTCAACAAGATACTTTGAATCTCCTCTCCAGAAAACAGCTCCGTTTTTCTGTCTGTAATGAATAATAACGTTTTCACCCTGCAGGGTATCAAATTGTCTGATCAGTGATTTGTTGGTTACTGTAAAAAGGAATTTTTCAGAAGCGAGCGCCACATCTCTTGTTGATGCCACACTGCTTAATATCATCTCTCCTTCATAAGTCTTGAAGAATGTGCCCTTGTTTGAGAATTTCTGCAGAAGACCGGCTCTGTATCCTTCGCTGTAGGTGTAAAAATACTTCCAGTAAATGAAAATTCCCAGGAACAGAACAATAAAGAACAGTAACCATTTAAAAAACCGTTTCGTCTTTCTAACTGTGCCTTTCCAGGCATCCGATTTGGCAAATGAAAAAAGCCCGCCCATATTAAATTTGTTTAAAGGAACTTTTAATATCAATCAGCATGATCTGATTTGTGATCCTGAAATCAGGTTTTCAGGAGGTAAAGTTAATTTATTTCTTTTTCTTTTCAGTAATCACCAGCATTTCAAAATCTTCAGTCGTTAATTTGTCATCCCTGCTGAATGCTCCCATTTTGCAGCCGAAAATTTCTGATTTTCCAAAACCGACAGATTTCAGGAGCCAGGTAATTTCAGATGGTACATAGTATCTCTCATTGCAGTTCAGCACCTTTTTATCCCCTTTGTCGTCTTCCGTTTCGTACACGGAATAGTCTCTGAAAGTCATCAGATCAAAGTTGTTTTCAACAGATTTCCCCTGCTCCGTACCGGCGTTTACAAAATCTTTGACTGAATGAAAAAGCGGATAGAGGCCATTAAGAGTCGTAAAAATAAATTTGCCGCCGGGCTTTAAAGATGAACAGGCATTTTTCAGGATTGAATAATTCATCTCATCCGTCTCCATCAGCGGGAATGCTCCTTCGCACATCATAATTGCAAGATCGAAAGATCCATTGAAGTTAAAATCACGGGCATCCTTTATAAAGAATCCGATCTTCAGATTCTCCTTTCCGGCAATTTCTTTTGCCCTGTTCAGCATCGATTCAGAAAGATCGATTCCTGTAATATTGCTGTATCCCCGCCGGGCAAGTTCGAGAGAATGTCTCCCTGTACCACAGCCGATATCAAGGATCTTTGCAGACTTATTATAGTCTAACTCCTTTTCAATAAAATCAACCTCACCGGCAGTTCCGGCAGTGAAGCTTTCCTTTTCATATTTACCGGCATAATCCCGGAAAAGTTCTTCGTACCATTGTTTCATTTGAGCATCATGTTTAAAGTAATTATTTTCCCCCCCCCGTCCCTTCCCGGGGGGATCTTTGGATTTATCTTATTCCCCTGCAGTAAAATAAACTCTGAAAGCAGGATAATTTAAAGGTGGTTTGATTGTATCAGGTGCTGTTGAAATAACCTTAAACCTTACGCCTGTTCAATTCTGATTATTTCCGGCATACTATAATAAATTCCCTGGATTCCTGATTCAGATCATTTCCAAGAAAATCACCAAGTATCTTATATTTCTTAAAGTAAGATCTTTCAATAAGATGTTCCAGTTCAAACCTGAAAAAGTACCTTAAAGGTGTTTTCCAGTGTTCCTTCCTGACCTTTTTCCCATCATCCCACTCAAGAAGAAAATCAATGTTAATTAACTGATTAAGCAGATCAGGTTTTGTTGAAACAGTACGTTTAATCCGATTGCCAGGCTCATATTCACCCTCAAAATCTGTCTGGTCATGAATCCCGTTTATCAGCTGACTTAAATCAGGTACAAATACATCAAAAATAAAACGACCTCCGGGTTTTAAATGCCTGTACACGTTATTCAGAGCCTCGATGTGATAATCTTTTTCAAGCAGATGCATAAATACCCTGAAAGGAGCGATTATCAGGTCAAACTTGTAATCATGCTTAAAATCAATGATATTCTGTATACTTATTCTGTAATGCTGCTTTTTATCTAGCTTTTTAAGCAAAAGATTAACCATTGAAGAACTGATGTCCAGTCCGTAGATATCTGCTCCCTGTTTTAATGCATTTACAAAAAACCTCCCGGTACCAGTTCCTATTTCAAGGACCCTGCCTTTTGTCTGCCTGATCTCACCGAGATAAAATTCAGCATCGGCGCTGTCTCGCATCTGATGATATATTAAATCATAGAAGCGTGCGAAATTATCCGGATATAAACTTTCCATAGATCTTCGATTTAAAGACGACTAAATACAAAGGTTGTATTTATTTATCGATTATTTTGCATGTGTTGATTATACCAGAACAGCGATACATCAGCATAAGAATAATTTTCGGTTTTAGAAAGTTTTGTATTGAAGAATTTTCTATCAGACATTTCTTCAATCTCCCTGGCGCTTTTCCGGAAACCCGTATTATACGCTGTTGCAAGAAACTTTATTTTTAATGCCTCATCTGCCCAATCCTTCCTGAAACGTTTATCACAGATCTTATAAAAGGCGATGAGATAATTCAGCTCTGTTTCCGGATTTTGCAGATCCTCTATTACTGATGCCCGAAAGGACCTTTTGTCAGGAAACAATGATTGTTTTCTGAAAAGACTTTTCAGTTCTTTGTCCGATCCTGCAAATACCTTGTTTTGAATATCTTCAGCAAAGGAAGGCTTTATCTGGAAAACACCAATTGAGAAATCGGCATAATCATCGCCTAAATTCCTGTACAGTGTCTTCAGCAGGGTTATCTCCATTTTATCACGGAGTGCAGAATAACGGACCAGCTCCGGAAAGATAACGGCAACTGCTTCATCATAGGGGATATTATGCCTGGCCAGGGCAGGCTCTATCCAGCTGCTGTTTTCTTTAATAAAGGTCAGAGCCTTTTGCCAGTCGCTGCCGAAGATATCAGCATAATTTAAAGGCTGTGCAAAACCGGATCCAGACAATCCGGTCAGCAAAGTCAGAAAAAGAATAATTTTCCCTGCTTGTCTACTGGTCACTTTTGATAGTACTTACCAGGCAATTTTACACTGCATTATGGCATTCCTTTTCGGGGAGTAATACATATAGACCAGGTACACCTGTCCGCTGATCTTTTCAAGGTGAGGATTGAAACAATCAGTCAATGTTTTATTATCACTGAAAGTTAGTGTGCCATAATTATAGAATGCATATTTTGTATTTGAGGTATTTATAAATACTTTTTCACTTCCAAATAATTCGAATGTCGAAGTAAATAAAGTTTTACCCTGGAGGGTCTGTATCTTGTCATACGTGACAGTAAGGATCTCATCATATTTGGCAGTACCAACCAGATTGCCTGCTTCTCCGGAATACAAATCTGTTTTTGCATCAGGAACATTAGTGACCAGCTTTGGCAATATACCTGATGAACCGCCATTTTGCATCATTTTGTTTGCCATCTGCTGGCTGAATTTCATGGCAAGCTCCATGCGCTCCTGGTCGCTCTTTGCATTGTTGATCGCATCTTCCATTTTCTTACCTTCGGCTTCGGCTGCTATAACCTCATCAAGAATAAGGCAGGCAAATTTATCCCTTGAGAGTGAAAGTGTGAAATTCTCTATTGCCGCATACGGGCCATAAGTTTTACCTCCCATTGTTATAGTGTATTTGTCGCCGGCCTTGCTTACTATGCCTTTATATCTCTGGAGAAGGCCATCCATATAATCAGCATCATCATAGTAGCCGTATCCGGCAATCCTGGGATCTCCTTCCTTATAAGGGCCTTGGGTTGTTCCTGCCTTGATTATATAATAATCGCCTGACCGGCGATCCTGGGCCAGGAAGGAACCATCATCCATTGTAGTGATCTCTAACTCCTTATAATCCAGTTTAAATTTACCCCCCAGATCCAGGACAAGCTCAGGCTGATCACAGGCACAACCGGGCTCGGTTTCCTGCTTTGATGAACTGCTGCCTGTACCGAGAAGCTCATCTTTCATTGCACCGGTAACCTTTTTAAGCAACCCTCCCTGTGCACTTAGCGGATTGGAATAAATAAATGATATTAAAACTAAAAACAATAATGACTTTTTCATATTCAATAAGATTTATGTTTTATTATGCAATAATAGATTTTCAGAAATATGCGGTACTATTATGTTTATAGGTTCATTCTGATATAACAAATATTATTCCAAATCGGTTTTATTTATCTTTTTCAGCATTTCAATATTCCTGCTGAATGCCGGAGAATCGTATGAAGGATTAAAATCAGGATTCACTGCTATTTCTCCTGTCTGGTGGTTGATAAAGCCTTTTACG
>CAZLCF010000261.1:0-4273 GCA_964557905.1 uncultured Rikenellaceae bacterium
GCATCACAGCAGCGGGTACTGTCGCGGATTCTGACCGCATTCCCTTTTCATTGCACTGATTTTATTTCAGTGCAACACCAATACGTAGCAAAGATAGTCTAATTATCAGACAAAAGGAGGTTAATAACTAATGAGATATTAACAGGATGGTTATTACTTTGCTCAAAGTTGATTTGGTGAAGGTGGGACTATTAGTCAATTTTACCAAGTATTTCAGATGGAGATAAATCTTTTCTCAGCTTTACCATTACTGTCTTATGTTCGCCTTCCGCAAGATCAAAGAAGGAAATATTTGAAAGTATCTTACTGTCATTAATTCTGTTTCCCGTTACTAGCATATAATGACCTGGAGTCAGCTGCAGCTCTTCCCTGAAAGTATTAATACGCTTATTAAACTCATATTCAAGTGTATTGTAACGGCCATTCTCAAAACGAGCAATGGTGAAATGAGTATAGTATTCCGGAACAGGATTGATGTCAAAGGATGTGAATTTAAGAAAGCCCTTTTCAGATGAGGGACATTTCTGATCAGCAAAGTAGACATCGTTCCAGGCAGAATTCTGATAGAATTGCGGCACCAGGCTTCCGGGCTCAAGCCTGGCTGGTATTCCAAGGCTCCTGCAAACAGCAACAAAGCAGACTGATCTTGACCTTGAATCTGAAACCTTAAGTTCGCTTACACCAACCGGAGTTAACGGTGTTTTTGAATAATTCTCATTATCAGCTATTTTGATATTCTCGTTCAACCATGCAACAATCCGTTCCGGATCATCCACGGCGTTGATTTTCAGTTCCTCAGGCAGTGTCTTCATAAAATAGCTTCGCCAGGTTGCCAGAATTTCATTTGATATGCGTGGATTCAGGACATATTGAATGAACAATGAATCGTTCTCACTTTCAAAATCAATGCAAAATGGCACAGAAAATATCATATGATCAGAAAGAACATTTTCCCTTGTGTCTCTCAGGTCTTTTTCAGCTATAAACTCAAGAAGTGAGAGAGCTATCTTTTTTAATGTGTCAGGCGTATTTGACAGAAAAGAAATAATGCTTTTATAATTGCCCATGCTCCTGGTAATTATCCCGGGGATCCTTGTACTATCTTTACCTAACTGACGGGCAAATATCTTTATTTCATCCGGTTTGATCCATGAATCGATATATTTCTGCCGGATGGAGTTTTCTGCTTCAAGCCGTTTAGAGTTAGCTTCAGAGAGTTCAGATGAAGGTCCAGGCAATGGTGTGCGTACCAGCGGAACTTCAAGATCCAGGTCAAGACTCTTAATGTCATGCTTGCTCCTGAGAGTCAGAATCAAAGTATCAGTACCAGCAACAGATATATTCCTGAAATCAAAATCATCATTTTTCCGGCCCCATACAAGAAGGTCTCCCAGGCCTGTCAAAAATCCACTTACGCCGTTTTCATCTGTCGGCACTGAAGCAAGGGGATAGAATTCCGCATAATTATAAAGCTGGTACTCTACTGTTGCATTTTTTACAGGAATACCGAGGGTATCGATTGTTTTTACATAAATCTGTTTTGTTACCGCATATTTCGGAAGATTATTGATCTCAGCATATTTTTCATGACGGTTAATGACAATCTCAATACCGTTATAAGCGCCAAAGGCTTTTGTATGAACGAGCATTGCCCTCCGTGCCGGTTCGGTGAACCATCCACGGTCAATTACTGGTTCAGGTTCACAGGCTCCCATATAATACCATTCCCCATCCTTCCATATCTCCACCCAGGCATGATTATCATCACTGTGCGCCCACCTGGGAGTATAAACCTGTCTGGAAGGTATTCCTGCAGTTCGCAGGGCTGCGACGGTAAATGTAGATTCCTCCCCGCATCTTCCTCTTGCTGACAAAATTGTGCTTAGAGGCGCTGATGTTCTTGAATCGGAAGGCTGATAGGTGACTTTTTCGTGGCACCAGTGATTGATCTCAAGGGCTGCCTCGATAATATCTTTCTCCTCTACCCTGTTTAATATCTCATCGTAATATTTAATCCGGAATGAGTCAAGGTTTTCGTTGTTCACCCTTACCGGCAAAACATAATGAAGAAAAATATCTTCAGGAATTGTTTTTCCCCATGGGGTTTCCTCTCTGGACCTGAGGGACATATTAACATTAGCTAGAAAGAACTCACCTGAATAATCCGCCAGGTCATTTAACGGCATGAATGCAAAAAGGAATTTCAAAGCTTCTGTCTGCTGAAGCGAAAGACTATTCTCAAATACTGAAAATAATTGCTCCTTTCTGTTTTGCGCAAGTTCTTCAGTTTGTGAAAAAGATAAATCAATTTTTTCCCTGTATTCCTTATTCTCAATCAGATGGTCGTTGTAACAACCGGAAACCGCGATTAACATTATATTAATCAGGGTAAAACTTAAATATTTCATAATCAACTGGATTCTAGAGAGTTCCGCAGGAATTTCTGACAATAAGTTCCGGAGTGATATTCACCTGACGCTTGAATTTGCCTTTTCCAGAATTCTTTACCTCCGACCAGATCATATTGGCTACTTTGATTGCCATTCCAGACAGAGGCTTCCTGAGGCAGGATACCGGGGAATACATAAGATCAAAGCCGATACCTTCTTCCATGGAAATAACTGCGATATCCTGTGGAACACGCAATTTTCTTTTTCTCAGAAGAGCCATTAGCGGGTATATCAGGAAGGAATTCATGACAATATTGATATCGGCACGAAAGGGAGGCCGGAGAAATTTCTCAAGTTGCGAGAAGTCAATATCGTTATCGGAAACTGAATTATCAAACTCCAGTATTACAGGTTTGTTAATATTTTCGATCTGGCTAAGTGCATCTTCTATTTCGTTCAGATTATTCCTATCAGCTTTAACTGATTTTCTGTCAGCTGTTATTACTATATTCTTATAGCCAAGTTTTGCTATATGGTTGGCTACTAGCCGGGCACCTGCCGAATAATCGGTGCATATTGTATTCAGACGCAGGTTCCTGGGCGATTTTTCAAGCAGAATAAACGGATAATCTGTGGAGCGCAGGTTACGGATCGTCATATCATCAGCAGCCTCTCCGACCAAAATCATACCGCTGAAGAATTTTCTGAAAGCGCCGGCCAACCTGTCGTATCTCTGATCATCAGGATCCCTGGTAATTATTGAGAAACCGACACCGATGCTGGCAAATGCTTTTTGCAAATAAGGAGTTATTCCTGCAATAAACGGATCACTCATTGAGGGTACTATCATCCCTATTACACCAGGCTTTGCATCAACAGGCGATACTTCATTCTTTTCTTCAAGTGATGTAAAATAGCCCATCTGCTTTGCAAGTGACAGAACCTTTTCCTGTGTATCTTTTCTGATGCCATGCTGGTCAGCTTTATTATTGAGGACAAGTGATACAAGAGTGCCAGAGACACCCAATTTAGCCGCTAAATCCTTGTTTTTAAACTTCTTCCCCATTTCTCCTGAATATGAAGAAATAAATTTAGATTATTTTTCTAATGCAGACACTATGTTTAATATTTTTTAACTAAAAAGGATGCTTCAGAATATTTCTGAATCATCTTTTCCAGGCTTTCAGGATCATCAAACGATTACCTTCTCGGGGGAGTTACACCTCTGCGCTTTGCTGCTTCTTCAAGCCTCTGCTGCCATTTTGATTTTTTAACTGGCTTCTTTCGATTCTCTTCAATAGTAGCTAAAACTTTTTCCTGATTGATAAATCGCTTGGATACAAGGTTTTGTATCCATGTAAGCATATTGGCAAGAAAATAATAATATGTCAGCCCAGCTGAAAAATTATTCAGTATAAGCATGAACATTACAGGCATCATGTACATCATGACCTTCATTCCTGGCTGATCCTGTCCGGGTGATGAACCTGTCATCTTCATGGTAAGCAAAGAGGAAGCTGTCATCAGAAGTGTAAAGAGGCTGACATGGCTTCCATACATTGGTATAGTAAACGGAAGATTGAGAATTGAATCATAAGTTGACAGGTCAGTTGCCCAGAGAAAATGTTCCTGTCTTAATTCAATTGATACAGGAAAAAATCTGAACATTGCAAAAAGGATCGGGAACTGGAGAAGCATAGGAAGACACCCTCCCATTGGATTTATTCCTGCCCTTTTATACAGATCCATTGTCGCCTGCTGTTTTTTCATTGAATCTTCCTTCTTCGGGTATTTCTTCCCAAGCTCGTCAATAAGGGGCTTCAGCACTTGCATTTTTGCCTGCGACTTGTAGGATTTGAATGTAAGAGGGAACAGGACTATTT